>NZ_VCBQ01000073.1:0-24468 GCF_006386455.1 Paracoccus sp. FO-3
TATCGACAAGGGCTTGGTGAATTCGCGATAAAGCGTCAGCGCCAGCCACAGCACCACCAGGGCGTTGTCCAGGTTGATGCCGTCGGCAAAGTTGAAGCCGCGCAGCACCGGCGGGATCAGATGCAGGCCGAAATACCAGGTCAGGAACAGCACCGGCAGCGCGAACATCGCCAGGCTGATCCACCAGGTCGTCGGCCGCTTGCCGGTCCGGTCCTGGATGCGCTGCGCCCGGCTCCGCAGCAGCCGGCGCCCGACGAAGGCGGCGGCGATGACCACGACGAAGGCGACGAAGGCCCAGCTGATCCCCTCGCGCCCCAGCGAGATGGTGCCGGGCGGGTTGGTCATGCCGATCGAGGGGATGGCGGTATAACGGTTGGTCGGCGCGATGGTGTCGAACAGGATCATGCTCGCGGCCGGGTTCTCGCCGCGATAGGCGTTGGGCGGCGGCATCACCTCGGTAAAGATCGCAAGGCAGACCAGGATCCACAAAAGCAGGGGAATGTTGCGGAAGACCTCGACATAGACCGTCATCAGCCGCGCGATCAGCCAGTTCGAGGACAGCCGCAGCACGCCCACGATCACGCCCAGGACCGTCGCCGCGATGCAGCCCAGCACCGAGACGAGCAGCGTGTTCAGCAGCCCGATCACGGTCGCGCGCAGATGGGTGTCGTCGGAATTGTATGGGATCAGCTGCTGCGGGATGTCGTATCCGGCGCGCCGGAACAGGAAATCGAAGCTGAGCGTCTTGCCCATGGCGGACAGGTTGCGCAGCGTGTTGTCGATCAGCCAACTCGCCGCCAGCATCACCAGGATGAAGACGATGGCTTGCAGGGTCAGCGAGCGATAGCGCCGATCATAGATCAGCATCGACAACCGGAACGGCGGATTGTCCGCCCCCGTATAAGCGACCATGTAGTAACCCCCTGTGACCGGCGGAAATGTCGGGCCTTTGGCCTCTGGCTTGCCGGTTTTCGTTCGGGGGCGCGCGGAGGGCACGCGCCCCCGCACGCCCTTGTTCAGATGCGATTACCGGAAGGGCATCGCATACATCAGACCGCCCTGGGTCCATTGCGCGTTCAACCCGCGCGCCAGCCCGATCGGGGTCTGTTCGCCGATGGTGGCGGCGAAGATCTCGCCGTAGTTGCCGCCGGCCTTGATGGCGCGCCTGGCCCATTCGGCGTCAAGCCCGATCATCGTGCCCAGCTCGTCGGTGGTGCCCAGCAGGCGCTGGACCTCGGGGTTGTTCGAGCTTTTCGCCAGCTCGTCGATATTGGCCGAGGTGACGCCGTATTCCTCGGCCGCGATCAGGGCGTAAAGCGTCCAGCGCGTGATGTCGCCCCAGTTGTTGTCGCCATGGCGCACCGCCGGGCCCAGCGGCTCTTTCGAGATGATCTCGGGCAGGATGATGTGGTTTTCCGGGTCCGCGAAGCTGGCGCGGGTCGCGGCCAGGCCCGAGGCGTCGGTCGTATAGGCATCGCAGGCGCCGGCCATGTATTGCTGTTCGCCCTCGGCGTTGCTGTCGATGTTGACCGGCTGATAGTCCATGTTGTTGGCCTTGAAGTAATCGGCCAGGTTCAGTTCGGTCGTGGTGCCGGTCTGGATGCAGATCGTGGCCCCGTTCAGCTCCTTGGCCGAGGAAACGCCCAGATCCTTGCGCACCATGAAGCCCTGGCCGTCGTAGTAGTTGACGCCGATGAAATCCAGCTTGAGGTCGGTGTCGCGCTGGAAGGTCCAGGTGGAGTTGCGGGCCAGAAGGTCCACCTCGCCCGAGGAAAGCGCCGTGAAGCGGGTCTGGCCGGTGGTCGGCACGTATTTCACCTTGGTCGCGTCGCCCAGCACCGCCGCGGCCACGGCCTTGCAGAAGGCGACGTCGAAGCCCGACCAGTTGCCGTTCGCGTCAGGGGCGGCAAAGCCGATCAGGCCGGTGTTCACGCCGCAGTTCAGCACGCCGCGGGCCTTGACCTCTTTCAGCGTGTCGCCCTCTGCGGCCAAAGCACCCGAGGCCGCCAGCGCGACCGCCGTCACAGAGCCGAAGAATACAGATTTCTTCATTGATTTCCCCACTGTTGTTCCGGGTCTCGCCCAGGAATGCGCCGTCTATAGGGCCGTTGGCGAGCCCGTTTGAGCAAGGGGCATTCGTTACCCCCATAAGCGGCATTGTGCCGATGGAGGCGGATGCGTCAAGAAAGAACCAAAACGCGCCCGTCAGCCGCGGCTGAGAAGCCAGAACCGCTCAGAATCGCGCATCGCGGCCAGCCGGCCGGCGGCCGCCTCGTCGGCCTCGTCGTCGCGGCCCCAGCGTTGTGCCTGAAATTCCTCGTCAATCCGGGACAGGGCATGGGCGGCCTCGGCGTCGATGCGGCCGCGTATCACCGCCAGCCCCAGGACCAGCGAGCCGGGCAAGGTCACCAGATCGTGCAAGGCCGTCAGGCCGAAGGGATCGAGGGCTGCGACCTCTGCGCGCAGTTTCAGCAGCGCGACCGGATCCTGCGGCACCGGGATCACGCCATGGGTGATGCGCAGCGGCGCGCGAAGCTCGGTCGCCGCCCAGTCGATCAGCGGATCCCAGCCCTCGGCCTGGGCGCGCACCAGCGCCTCGGGCGCATCGGCGCGATAGGACAGCAGGTCGGTGCCGCCATATTCGCCCAGCATCGCCGCCACCGCGTCGAATTGCGGCATGACCTTTTCGATGGCGGAATTGGCCGCGCGGGTCAGCGGCATGGCGTTGGGGTCGATCACATCCCGCACCGCCTGCCATTCCTCGGCCACGGCCAGCGCCAGCGCCTCGGTCGGCAGGCGCAGCGGCTGCTTGCCGGGCGTGCGCAGGGGACGTTCGTCCAGAAGCACGCTCCAGCCGCCGTCCACTTCCTTGTGGATCGCGACGGATGCCCAGAAACGGCGCGCCTTCCATTCACTCATCGGCCCACTCCAGCAGCGCGCGGGTCAGCGCGGGATAGTCGGGCGCGACCAGATGCGCACCGGCGGCATGCAGTTCCTCGGCCGGGCAAAAGCCCCAGCCGACGCCGTAGCCGGCAACCCCGGCCGCCCGCGCCATTTCCATGTCGAAGGTGGAATCGCCCACCATGACCGCGCGCCCCGCCACCACGCCGGTTTCCGACAGCGCGCTTTCCAGCATCGCCGGATGCGGCTTGGATGGATGGCCGTCGGCCGATTGCCGGGTGATGAAGCGCCGGGTCAGCCCATGCGCGTCCAGGATCGCCGCCAGCCCGCGCGCCGGCTTGCCGGTGGCGATGCCCAACAGCATTTCATCGCGCGCGGCCAGCGCGTCCAGGCAGTCCAGCGCGCCCGGATAAAGCGGCGGCAGCGCCCCCGCCGCGCGCGAGGCGATGAAGGATTCGCGATAGCCGGCCACGACGCGCTCGTGCAGGTCGGGACCGGCGCCGGGCAAGAGCCGCGCCACCGCAACCGGCAGCGACAGGCCGACGATGGAGAGGATGCGCGCCGGCTCCATCTCGGGCAGGCCCGCGCCCTGCATGGCGCGGTTCATCGCCTGGGTGATCTCAAGCTGGCTGTCGACCAGCGTGCCGTCGATGTCGAAGATGACCAGTTTCATGCTGTCTCGGCAAAGGGGTCTTCGGGCACGTCGTTTTCCGACCAGCCCAGCGTCTTCCAGGTGCGGCTCATGTGATCGGGCAAGGGCGCGGTCACGGTGATCAGCTTCTTGGTGATCGGATGCTCGAAGCGGATCATGCGCGCATGCAGGTGCAGCTTGCGGCTGATCTCTCCGCCCAGCTGGGCGCCCCAGCCGTCGCCCAGGTTCTCTTGCCCCGAGCCGCCGTATTTGCCGTCGCCGACGATGGGATGGCCGATCTCGGCCATATGGGCGCGCAGCTGGTGGGTGCGGCCGGTGACGGGCACCATGGCAACCCAACTGACGCGCCCGCCGAGCGCATCCAGCACGGCATAGTCGGTATGGGCGCGCTTGGCACCCTCGGTCGTGGCGACGGCCGAGGGGTGGACGGCCATCATCTTCTCGCCCTCGCCGCCCCGGCCGCGGCCGGGCGCCTTGACCAGCCCGTATTTGATCGAGCCCATGCGCGGATGCGGCACCCCGGCCACGGCGGCCCAGTAGATCTTGCGGGTCAGCCGGTGGCGGAACGCCTCGGAAAGCGCCCGCGCGATCCGGTCGGTGCGCGCCAGCAGCAGCACCCCCGACGTGTCCTTGTCCAGCCGATGCACCAGCTTGGGCCGGTCCTTGTAGCCGAACATCAGCGCCGCGGTCAGCCCGTCCACATGCCGGTCGCCCTGCCCCGAGCCACCCTGCGAGGGCAGGCCCGGCGGCTTGTTCAGGGCGATGATATGCTCGTCGCGCCACAAGACGCAGGACTGGATCATCTCGGCATCGGACTGCTTCACCGACGCTTTCGGCTGGGCGGGCGGCGGCGCGCCCTCGGGCAGCGGCGGCACGCGCACCTCCTGCCCGGCCTCGATGCGGGTATTGGCCTTGACCCGGCCGCCGTCGACGCGCAGCTGGCCGGTGCGGCACCATTTCTCGACCGCGCCTTGGGTCAGCTGCGGGAATCGCTTCTTCAGCCAGCGGTCGATGCGCTGCTCGCCCTCGTCCGCGCCGACGCGGATGGTCTGCACGCCGCTCATGCGAAAAGCCCCCGGCCGATGGCCAGCCCGACGATCACCGCCGCCAGCGACAGCAGGACCGAGCCCAGCACATAGCCAAGCGCGGTGGCGGCGGCGCCGCGTTCCCACAGCGTCATCGTGTCCAGCGCGAAGGCGGAGAAGGTGGTGAAGCCGCCCAGCACCCCGGTCAGCAGAAAGGGCGCCAGATGCTGCCCGCCCCGATGCGCCAGCAAGGCCGCCAGCAGCCCCATGGCCAGGCAGCCGGCGATGTTCACGCTCAGCGTGCCCAGCGGAAAGCCGGGGGTCAGCCGCCCGGCCAGGATATTGACCCCATAGCGCGCCGCGGAGCCCAGGGCCCCACCCAGCGCGACCTGAAGGAAAGTGTGTTTCATGCTTTGTCCTCTGCCCGCCGCTTCTGACGCAGCCCGGCGAACCATTCAACGCGCTTTTTCAGCTCGCGCTCGAATCCCCGCTCGACGGGCAGGTAGAAGACCGGGCGCTTCATGCCGTCGGGGAAATAGTTCTGGCCCGAAAAGGCGTCCTCGGCATCGTGGTCATAGGCATAGCCGGCGCCATAGCCCTGTTCCGACATCAGCCCGGTCGGCGCGTTCAGGATATGCTTGGGCGGCATCTGGCTGCCCGAGCGCCGCGCCAGGGCGCGCGACGCCTTGTAGGCGGCATAGCCGGCATTCGACTTGGGCGCCAGCGCCAGGTAGATCGTGGCCTGGGCCAGCGCCAGTTCGCCCTCGGGGCTGCCCAGCCGCTCGTAAAGCGCCCAGGCGTCCAGGCAATGGCGCTGCGCGGCCGGATCGGCCAAGCCGATGTCCTCGATCGCCATGCGGGTCAGGCGGCGGGCGAGATAGCGCGGATCCTCGCCCCCCTCCAGCATCCGCGACAGCCAGTAGAGTGCCGCGTCTGGGTCGCTGCCGCGCACCGATTTGTGCAGGGCCGAGATCAGGTTGTAATGCTCGTCGCCCGACTTGTCGTATTTCGCCGCGCGCCGCATCAGCCGCTGCGCCAGCGCCTCGGGGTCGAGCTTGCCCTTGACCTTCCAGGCCATCACCTGCTCGATCAGGTTCAGCACCGCGCGGCCGTCGCCGTCGGCCATCTCCAGGAGCCGGTCGCGGGCCTCGCCGGTCAGCGGCAGGGCGCGGCCCAGTTCCTGCTCGGCGCGCTGCGCCAGGCGCTCGAGGTCCGCCAGGCCCAGCCGCTCCAGCACGATGACCTGGGCGCGGGACAGAAGCGCAGCGTTCAGTTCGAAACTGGGGTTTTCGGTGGTGGCACCGACCAGGGTGATGGTGCCGTCCTCCATATGCGGCAGGAAGCTGTCCTGCTGCGCCTTGTTGAAGCGGTGGATCTCGTCGACGAAAAGCAGGGTGCCGCGGCCCTGGCTCCGGCGCAGGCGGGCGGCGTCGAACACCTTGCGCAGCTCCGGCACGCCGGAAAAGATCGCCGAGATCTGCACGAAGGCCAGGTCCGTCTCTTGCGCCAGAAGGCGGGCGATGGTGGTCTTGCCGACCCCCGGCGGGCCCCAGAGGATCAGCGAGGACAGGCTGCCGGCGCCCAGCATGGCGCCCAGCGGGCCGTCGGGGCCAAGAACCTTGTCCTGGCCGATGACATCGGACAGCCTGGCCGGGCGGATCCGGTCGGCCAGGGGACGCGCCACCGGGCGCGCAGCTTCGCCCGAGGCGGGCGCGGTGTCGAATAGGTCTGCCATGCGGGCGACATGTTACGCCGCCCGCATCACGCGCGAAAGGCCCTCCACCCTGCGCGCCGCATCAGTGCATCTTGGCCGCCAGGTTGATCGAGACGCATTGGAAATAGCCGTCGTCGATCCAGACCACCGGGCCCATGGCCTGCGCGTCCAGCCCGCAGGGCACCAGCCAGCGCGGCCAGGTCGAGGCGACCAGGCACACCAGACGCGAGGCGCCCAGTTCGCGCGCCGAATTGGTCATCTCCTGCACCAGGTTGAAATGCACCCGGCGGCGTTCGCGCTGCGGGATGGTGTGGTCGACGAACAGCCGGCTGGCTTCCCAGGTGCCCGGCTCGACCGGCGCCTGTTCGTCCAGCAGGTTCTGCGGGATCGAGCCGCCGAGCAGGTCAAGCTGAGCATCGCGGATCATGTAGGAATACATGCCGCAGCGCGCCGTGGTGGGGGTCAGGCGCACGCCGGCCAGAACCCGGCCGTTTTCGTGGATCGCCACCCAGCGGCTCATCGGCGTGTCGTACTGGTCGAACTCCATGTCGTCGGTCTGGGGCAGGTTCCAGCGTTTCTGGACGATGAAGCTTTGCTTGCGGGCGCGGAAGATGTTGGCGAACAGCTCGCCGTGGTTGTGGAGGTTGGCGAAGGAAAGTGTGGTGGTCTGCATGGTCTTCTCCTGGGGTTCTTGGTGGTGGTGGCCCCCAGGTGTAAACCGCAACGGCGGACGAACCGTATTACAGCAAGCGGTAATCCTTGGCCCGTTGCAGCGCCTCGGCCGTCGTGCGCGCCATGAGTCGTTCGCGTGCCGAGATGAGACGTGCCTTGAATGCGCTTTCCGTTATACCAAGCTTGGCAGCCGCCGCTGCATGACGATCCCCCTCTGCGATACACCGAAGGGCCTCTTGCTGAGCCTTCGTCAGGCTCTCCGGCGGCTCCGTGATTTCGTGAAGCCGTCGTAGCGTTGCCGAGATCACATCGATCTCGTCATCCGTGAATTCCCGCTTGTCATGGGCGAAGGCCGCGATGGTGCGCGACTTGATCGGCCCATGCGCCACGACCAGACCATAGTGCAGCCCGTGATCGGCCGCGTCCTGGAGAATCGAAAACGGGTCTGGAATGGGCAGCACGCTCCACCGGCAGGCGCCGGTGGTCGAGAAGCCCCAGGCGATGGTGGGGTCGCGCAGGGCATAGGCCCGTTCGGAATAGCGCTGGGCCCATTCCTTGTTATAGGTCTGGAACTGCATCAACGGTGCAGCGAAACGAATGTGCAGCCCGATGAAATAGCCCGCCGGAGCAAGCTTTTTCAGCTTGGCGAGTGCTGCATTGATTTCCGCGCGAGACGACATGACTTTTTGGACAGATTGCGTTTTCTTCGGGTTACAACGAAAAATGGCACGGTTCTCAGTGTATTCAAGCAATACCGTGCTTGCGAGCGACGTTTTTCGGAATGCCGTCGGGTCAGCCCGTCGGCACGGCAAGGCATAGCCGTCTTTGCCCTCCGGGCGCAAGCCGTCGCGCTTGCTGCAATTCCCGTGCGTTTCCTGATGGACGGTGCAACTTTCGCACGAAAATGAACGGATTCGTTCCCCTTAGCCGCCGATCACATGAATCGTGGACTGTTGCAAAAAGCCCGCAGCCATGGCGATGGCTGCGGGCGTCAATGATCGCTTAACCCTAAGAAAGAGTTAAATTTCTTACGATTCGTCGGCAGCCGATTCGGCTTCCAGGCGGGCACGGTCGGCCGCGCCCTTGGCGCTGGTGTCGCGCTCGACGAATTCGATGATCGCCATCGGGGCCATGTCGCCATAGCGGAAGCCGGCCTTCATGATGCGGACATAGCCGCCCTGGCGGTCCTTGTAGCGGGCGCCAAGCACGTCGAACAGTTTCGCGACATGGGCGTCCTGCTTCAGCTGGGCGGCGGCCTGCCGGCGGGCGTGCAGATCGCCGCGCTTGGCCAGGGTGATCAGCTTCTCGACGATGGGGCGCAGTTCCTTGGCCTTGGGCAGGGTGGTCTTGATCTGCTCATGCTCGATCAGCGAGCCGGCCATGTTGGCGAAAAGCGCCTTGCGGTGCTCGTGGGTGCGGTTCAGGCGGCGATAGCCGCGGGCGTGACGCATGATGATCTCCTATGACGTCTTTTTGCTTTGTCCGGCGGCCCATGCGTGCGGGCCGCTCTCCTTGGGGCGGATGCCCGGTCTTGCGGGGGGCGTCGCCGCCCCCGGAACTCAGAACTGGTCGTCGAAACGCTTGGCCAGATCCTCGATGTTTTCCGGCGGCCAGTCCACGACATCCATGCCGAGGTGCAGGCCCATGCCGGACAGCACTTCCTTGATCTCGTTCAGCGACTTGCGGCCGAAGTTCGGGGTGCGCAGCATCTCGGCCTCGGTCTTCTGGATCAGGTCGCCGATATAGACGATGTTGTCGTTCTTCAGGCAGTTCGCCGAACGCACCGACAGTTCCAGCTCGTCGACCTTCTTCAGCAGGCGCGGATCGAACTCCAGCCCGTCCTCGGCATCCGAGCGGGTGGCCGTTTCCGGCTCGTCGAAGTTGACGAAGACCGACAGCTGGTCCTGGATGATGCGGGCGGCATAGGCCACGGCGTCTTCCGGGGTCAGCGAACCGTCGGTCTCGACCTTCATGGTCAGCTTGTCATAGTCCAGCACCTGGCCCTCGCGGGTGGGCGTGACTTCGTAGCTGACGCGCTTGACCGGCGAGAAGATGGCGTCGATCGGGATCAGGCCGATGGGCGCGTCCTCGGGGCGGTTCTTGTCGGCAGCGACATAGCCCTTGCCATTGGCGACGGTCAGTTCCATGTGCAGCTCCGCCCCCTCGTCGAGGTGGCAGATGACATGGTCGCGGTTCAGGATGGTGATGCCGGCGGTTTCCTGGATGTCGCCCGCCTTGACCTCGCCCGGACCCTTGGCAGAAAGCGTCAGGCGCTTGGGCGCGTCGACGTCCATCTTCAGCGTCACGCCCTTGAGGTTCAGCACGACATCGGTCACGTCCTCGCGCACGCCGGGGACGGACGAGAATTCGTGCAGCACGTTGTCGATCTGCACCGAGGTGATGGCCGCGCCCTGCAGGGACGACAGCAGCACCCGGCGCAGCGCATTGCCCAGCGTCAGGCCGAAGCCACGCTCCAGCGGTTCCGCGACCACGGTGGCCACGCGGGACGAATCGGCGCCCGGCTTGATTTCAAGCTGGGTGGGCTTGATGAGTTCGGCCCAGTTCTTGTGGATCATGCGTTTGCCTCCATACCAGTTCCCGCCCCATGACCGTGGCCGGAAACGCCCGAGGTGAAATGCGTAAAGCGCGCCCCGCACGGGACAGCCCCGCGCAGGACGCGTCAAAATCCCAAAGGATCAGACCCGGCGGCGCTTCGGCGGGCGGCAGCCGTTATGCGCGATCGGGGTCACGTCACGGATCGCCGTGATGTTGAAGCCGACCGCGGCCAGCGCGCGCAGCGCCGATTCGCGACCCGAGCCAGGGCCCTGCACTTCGACTTCCAGCGTGCGGACGCCGTGTTCCTGCGCCTTCTTGCCGGCGTCTTCGGCGGCCATCTGCGCGGCGTAGGGGGTCGATTTGCGCGAGCCCTTGAAGCCCATGGTGCCGGCCGACGACCACGAGATCGCATTGCCCTGCACGTCCGAGATCAGGATCTTGGTGTTGTTGAAGGACGAGTTCACATGCGCCACGCCGGTGGCGATGTTCTTGCGTTCCTTGCGCTTGATACGGGTTTTATCGCGTGCCATGTCCGTTCCCCCTTACTTCTTCTTGCCGGCGATGGGCTTCGCCGGGCCCTTGCGGGTGCGGGCATTGGTGTGGGTGCGCTGGCCGCGGACCGGCAGGCCGCGACGGTGGCGCAGGCCACGATAGGAACCCAGGTCCATCAGGCGCTTGATGTTCATCTGCGTCTCGCGGCGCAGGTCGCCTTCGACGGTATAGTTGGCGTCGATGTATTCGCGGATCTTCAGGACTTCGGCATCCGACAGCTCGTTCACGCGGCGGGTCGGGTCGATGCCGACGGCGGTGACGATCTCGTCGGCGAATTTCGAGCCGATCCCGTGGATATAGGTCAGGGCGATCGGGACGCGTTTCCCGGTCGGAATGTTGACGCCAGCAATACGAGCCACGCGTGTTTCCTTTTCCATGTTGCGGTTCCGTAGCGCCGGAACCTTTTTTCACAACCAAAGACCCGAAAGCCAAGCCTCCGGGCCTTGAAGCGACACCCAGGACATCCGGGTGATTCTCTTGCGAGATGCTGCGAAATAAGGGATTCGCCGTCCGAGGTCAAGCCTAGGACGGGATCTTGTCCATCACCTTGGCGACCTGGGCGGCCACCTCGTCGATCTCGGCCAGGCCGTCGACCGGGTTCAGGTTGCCCTTGACATAGTAATAGCCGATCAGTGGCGAGGTCTTCTTGTAATATTCCATCAGCCGGGTCTTGAGGCTTTCCTCGTTGTCGTCGGCCCGGCGGCGCAGGTCGGTCGAGCCGCAGACGTCGCATTTGCCCGGCTCCTTGGTCGGCTTGGTCACGTCGTGATAGACCTCGCCGCAATTGCCGCAGGTGAAGCGGCCCGAGATGCGCGAGACCAGCGCCGCATCGTCCACCCGCATCTCGATCACGGCATCGATGCGCTGGTCCATCTCGGCCATCAGCGCCTGCAGCGCGTCGGCCTGCGCCAGGGTGCGCGGGAAGCCGTCGAAGATGAAGCCCTTGCCGCCCTGCCCCAGCTTTTCGCGGATCAGGCCGATGACGATCTCGTCCGTCACCAGCTCGCCGCGGTCCATCACCTCGGCCACGCGCTTGCCCATCTCGGTGCCCGAGTTGCGGGCCTCGCGCAGCATGTCGCCGGTCGAGAGCTGGACGAGCCCGCGCTCCTCGATCAGCCGCCGGGCCTGGGTGCCTTTGCCTGCGCCGGGCGGGCCCAGCAGAATGATGTTGATCGCCATGTCGTCGTCCCTCTCCTACCCTTTTTGGTGGGTTTACCCCTTAACGGCGCGCCGGCGCCTTGCGCGGCTTGGCCGCCGCCCCGGCCTTGCCGCGCTTGCCGCGCAGTTGCGATTTCTCGATCAAACCTTCGTATTGATGGGCGAGCAAGTGGCTTTGCACCTGGTTGATCGTATCCATGACGACGCTGACCACGATCAGCACCGAAGTCCCGCCGAAATAGAACGGGATCGCCAGCTGGTCGCGGATGATCTCGGGCAGAAGGCAGACGAAGGCCAGGTAGGCCGAGCCGATCACCAGCACCCGCGTCACCACATAGGTCAGGTAATCCTCGGTGCGCTTGCCGGGCCGGATGCCGGGGATGAAGCCGCCCTGGTTCTTCAGGTTCTCGGCCACGTCCTCGGTCTTGAAGCTGACGTTGAAGGTGTAGAAATAGGTGAAGAACACGATCATCGCCGCGAAGAACAGCAGGTAGAGCGGCTGGCCGGGGCCGAAATAGGCCAGGATCGTGGACATGATCGGGCCGGTCTGGTTGCCCGAGAAGGTCGAGATCGTCACCGGCAGCAGCAGAAGCGAGCTGGCAAAGATCGCCGGGATCACCCCCGCCGGGTTCACCTTGATCGGCAGGTGCGACGATTGGCCGTCATAGACCTTCATCCCGACCTGGCGGCGCGGATACTGGATGTGGATCTTGCGCAGCGCGCGCTCCATGAACACCACGAAGGCGATCACCGCGGCGACCATGAGGATCACGCCCAGAATCACCGGGGTCGAGACGGCGCCCGAACGGCCCTGGGCCAGGAACTGCGCCAGGCTGCCGGGGATCTCGGCCACGATGCCGACGAAGATGATCAGCGAGATGCCGTTGCCGATGCCGCGGGCGGTGATCTGCTCGCCCAGCCACATCAGGAACATGGTGCCGCCGACCAGGGTGATGACCACCGAGGCGCGGAAGAACATCCCCGGCTCATGCGCCAGGTTGCCGTGTTCCAGGCTGACGGCCAGGCCCCAGGCCTGGAACAGCGCCAGCGCCACCGTGCCGTAGCGGGTATACTGGTTGATCTTCTTGCGGCCCTGCTCGCCCTCTTTCTTCAGTTGCTCCAGCGCCGGCACCATCGAGGCCAGCAGCTGCACGATGATCGAGGCCGAGATATAGGGCATGATGCCGAGCGCGAAGACGCCCATCCGCCCCAAGGCACCGCCGGTGAACATCGACAGGATGCCGCCGATGCCGGCCTGGGCCTGCTCCATGAAGTTGCGCAGCGCGGCGCCGTCGATGCCAGGCACCGGGATATAGGTGCCGAGACGATAGATGATGAGAAGTCCGAGCGTGAACCAGATCCTCTGGCGCAACTCGGTCGCCTTGCCGAGCGCGCCCCAGGAAAGGTTCGCGGCCATCTGTTCTGCGGCTGACGCCATGCTTGTGCCCCTTCGTGGCAGCGCCGCCGGATCGTTTCCCGATCCCGCGGCGCCTGGAAAACTTGACAGCTATCTATGGGGCGCGGGCGCGCCCTTCAACAACTTATTCGGCCGCGGCTGCTTCTTTGGCCGGGCGGGTGACGGTGATCTTGCCGCCGGCCTTCTCGATGGCCTCGACCGCGGCTTTCGACGCACCGGCCACGGTCAGGTTCAGCGCGGCCTTGATCTCGCCCTTGGCCAGCACCCGCACGCCGTCCAGCTTGCGGCGGATGACGCCGGCGGCGACCAGCGCGTCCTCGGTCACGTCGGTTTTCGCATCCAGCTTGCCCGCTTCGACGAAGGCCTGCAGCTGGCCCAGGTTCACCACCGCGAATTCCAGGCGATTCGGCTTGCTGAAGCCGCGCTTGGGCAGGCGGCGATACAGCGGCATCTGGCCGCCTTCATAGCCGTTCAGCGCCACGCCCGAACGCGAGGTCTGGCCCTTGATACCACGGCCGGCGGTCTTGCCCTTGCCCGAGCCGGGGCCGCGCGCCACGCGCTTTTTCTTGCGGTTGGCGCCGGGATTGTCGTGCAGTTCATGCAGTTTCATGTCGCTTCTCCTTGGCCGGAAACGCCCCATGAAGCGAAAGGGGGCGAACGCGGCGTTTCTTGCTTGTTCGAGTCGTGATCCCAAGGGAACACCGGCGGCTTCTATCGGCTGTTCACGGCTGGGTCAAGTTGGCATGGCCGAAGCGCCCGCGCCCCGCCGCGCCGGCAAGCCCATCGCCCGCTCAGCGCCGCGGCCAGCCCGTTGCGCGGACCTGGGCCGTCTCAGAACTCCACCCACAGCCCCAGCCTGACCGCGCGCTCGCCCGGTCCCGACAGCGGCTCGACCAGGCCCAATTCCAGCTTCGCAGGCCCGAACAGGTCGCGCACCGCCGAGACCGCGAGCTTGGCGGAAAAGCCGGTGTCCTCGCGATCCTCCAGCCGCAGCTGATGGATCAGCATCAGCGCCTCGGTCATGTGCCACCCCACCGTCACCTCGGCCTTGGTCGTCGCCTCGGCCGTCAGATAGCTCAGCGCGCTGGCACCCCGAGCGGCCAGCGCAGCCATTTCCTCTTCATCCCTGAGCGCGCCCGCCAGCTTGTGGCGCAGCTCGGCCGATACCCAGCCCCCGCCCCGAACGCGCCGCAGCAAGGGCAGGTCGTCAAAAACCCTGCCCCAACCCAGCGCGGCCTGGGCCACCGGCATCGGCTGGCCGCGACGTTCCACCGCACCCAGACCCAACGAGGCGGCCCAGCGGTCCGGCCCCCTGCCCCGGTCCAGCGCGCGCTGCAGCCAGACCAGGCTGCTGGTCTCGCCGGCGCTGGAGCGGCCCAGTTCGACCCCGACCGTCAGCCGCGGCCGACGCCCCAGTTCAGCATAAAGCCCGGCATAGCTGTGCCCGGCGGCGTCGCGTTCGCCCGACAGCGCCATGAACACGCCATTCACCGCCCGCGGCCAGGGACTGGCCGAGGCCGCACCGGCCAGCAGCAGGACGGCAAGCGCAAGGCAGAGCAGCGGGCGCGGCACATCTGGCTCCTTTCCTGCGGGCGCGGTCCTGGCGGCAGCCTAGGGACAAGCCGTTAGCAAAGGGTTAACAGGCCAAGAAAAAACGCCCCGGAGCAGCTCCGGGGCGCTTTCGATGCAATGCCTGGGAAGGGCGTGGCGGGATCAGCCGCGCTCTTCCACGATGGTCACCAGATGCGGGATCTTGGCGACCATGCCGCGCACGGCCGGGGTATCTTCCAGCTCGCGGGTGCGGTTCATCTTGTTCAGGCCCAGGCCCTTCAGCGTCTCGCGCTGGACGGCCGGGCGGCGGATCGGCGAGCCGATCTGCTTCACGACGATGGTTTTAGCCATATGCCTGTCTCCTTACGCTTCGACGGCGGCTTCGGCCGGCTTGTCGTTGGACGGCAGGATCTCGGCCACCTTCTTGCCGCGGCGCTGCGCGACGTTGCGGGGCGAAGCTTCCTTCTTGAGACCGTCGATGGTGGCGCGAATCATGTTGTAGGGGTTCTGCGACCCCAGCGACTTGGCCACGACGTCCTGGACGCCCAGCATCTCGAACACGGCGCGCATCGGGCCGCCGGCGATGATGCCGGTCCCCGGAACCGCGGTCCGCATCACCACCCGG
This sequence comes from Paracoccus sp. FO-3, assembly GCF_006386455.1. Classification (NCBI taxonomy): domain Bacteria; kingdom Pseudomonadati; phylum Pseudomonadota; class Alphaproteobacteria; order Rhodobacterales; family Paracoccaceae; genus Paracoccus; species Paracoccus sp. FO-3. Next base: position 14,824 of record NZ_VCBQ01000073.1, read on the forward strand.
CCGGCGCCATGACGGCCCTCGATGTCGTGATGCAGCGTGCGGCCATCGCGCAGCGGCACGCGAACCAGCGAGCGCTTGGCCTGCTCGGTCGCCTTGCGGATCGCCTCGGGCACTTCCTTGGCCTTGCCCTTGCCGAAGCCGACGCGGCCACGCTGGTCGCCGACGACCACCAGAGCAGCGAAGCCGAAGCGCTTGCCGCCTTTGACGGTTTTCGACACGCGGTTGATCGCGACCAGACGGTCGGCGAATTCCGGGGTTTCCTCGCGCTCTTCGCGGCGACCCCGACGGTTTTCACGTTCTGCCATAAGGCATTCCTCATACGCTGGCGCGCGTTCCGCGCCGTTGAAGCCAATCCTGGTGGGCCGCCGACGGATCGGACGGCCCCCGGATCATCGGGGTGGCGCTGCCGCCACCCGCATTCGTCAGAACTTCAGGCCGCCTTCGCGGGCCGCATCGGCAAGCGCCTTGATCTTGCCGTGGAACAGGAAGCCGCCACGGTCGAAGATCACCTCTTCGACACCGGCCTTCTTCGCGCGTTCCGCAATGGCGGCGCCGATCTTGGCCGCGGCCTCGACGTTGTTCTTGCCGACCACGCCCAGATCCTTCTCGAGCGACGAGGCGGCGGCCAGAGTGACCCCCTTCACGTCGTCGATCACCTGGACGCTGATGTTCTTGGAAGAACGGTGGACGGAAAGCCGCGGACGGCCGTCCGAGATCTTCCGCAGTTTGTTCCGCACGCGCAGGCGGCGCTTCAGGAACAGCTCTCTCTTGTTCAGTGCCATTTCTCGCGCCCCTTACTTCTTCTTGCCTTCCTTGCGGAAGACGACCTCGCCCTTGTAGCGGATGCCCTTGCCCTTGTAGGGCTCGGGGCGGCGCCACTCGCGGATGTTCGCGGCGACCTGGCCGACCAGCTGCTGGTCGATGCCTTCCACCACGATCTCGGTCTGCTTCGGCGAGGTGATCGTCACACCGTCCGGCGTTTCGAAGTTCACGTCATGCGAATAGCCCAGAGCCAGCTTCAGGGTCTTGCCCTGCATGGTGGCGCGATAACCCACGCCCTGGATCTCGAGCTCTTTCTTGAAGCCTTCCGACACGCCGACGGTCAGGTTCTCGACCATCGAGCGGGTCATGCCCCACTGCTGGCGGGCGCGCTTCGAGGTGCCGCGCGGCGTCACCTTGACCGAACCTTCTTCCACCGACAGGGTCACGTCGTCGGTCGCGGTGAACGTGCGGGCGCCTTTCGGCCCCTTCACCTCGATCGTCTGGCCCTTGATTTCGGCCGTCACGCCCTTGGGGAGGGCGACCGGTTTCTTACCAATCCGAGACATCTCTGCCCTCCTTAGAACACGGTGCAGAGGACTTCGCCGCCAACATTGGCGTTGCGAGCCGCTGCGTCCGACATGACGCCTTTCGGCGTCGAGACGATGGAAACGCCCAGGCCGTTGCGGACCATCGGGATTTCCTTGGCGCCGGCGTAAACGCGGCGGCCGGGTTTCGACACGCGGGCCAGTTCGCGGATGACCGGAGTGCCTTCGTAGTACTTCAGGCTGATTTCCAGTTCCTTGTGACCGGCTTCGGTCGTGGTTTCTTCATAGCCGCGGATGTAGCCTTCGGCTTTCAGCACGTCCAGGACCCAGGCGCGCAGCTTGGAGGCCGGAGTGCGGACGGTCGATTTGCCGCGCATCTGCGCGTTGCGGATGCGGGTCAGCATATCGCCGAGAGGATCGTTCATCGACATATTGCCCCCTTACCAGCTGGATTTGACCATGCCGGGGATCTGGCCGAACGAGCCAAGCTCGCGCAGCATGATCCGCGACAGTTTCAGTTTACGGTAATACGCATGCGGACGGCCGGTCAGTTGGCACCGGTTGTGCAGACGCGTGGCCGAGGAGTTGCGCGGCAGTTCGGCCAGTTTCAGGCTGGCCTTGAAGCGCTCTTCCATCGGACGGGACTGATCGTGGACGATCTCGTTCAGCGCGGCGCGCTTGGCGGCGTATTTCTGAACCAGACGCTCGCGCTTCTTCTCGCGCTCGACCATGGATTTCTTTGCCATATCTTCTTCCCTCCGCGATCAGCCGTTGAAAGGCATGTTGAATGCCTTCAGCAGCGACTTCGCTTCCGCGTCGGTCCGCGCGGTGGTGCAGATGATGATGTCCATCCCCAGAACTTCGTCGACCTTGTCGAAGTTGATTTCCGGGAACACGATATGCTCCTTCAGGCCCATGGCGTAGTTGCCGCGGCCGTCGAAAGCCGTGCCCTTGACGCCGCGGAAGTCGCGGACGCGGGGCAGCGCGATGTTGACCAGGCGATCCAGGAATTCATACATCCGGTCGCCGCGCAGCGTGACCTTGCAGCCCAGCGGCATCTCTTCCCGGACGCGGAAGCCGGCGATCGACTTCTTGGCCTTGGTGATGACGGCTTTCTGGCCTGCGATCAGCGACAGTTCCTCGGCGCCCTGCTTGACCTTCTTGGTGTCCTTGACGGCCTCGCCGATGCCCATGTTCAGGACGATCTTGTCCAGGCGCGGGATCTGCATGTCGTTCTTGTAGCCGAACTCTTCCTTGAGCGCGGCGCGGATCTGGTCCTTGTAGAGCGACTTGAGGCGCGGGGTGTAATTGGCTTGGTCCAGCATCAGATCACGTCTCCCGTGGTCTTGGCGAAACGGACCTTCTTGCCGTCTTCCACGCGGAAGCCGACGCGGGTCGCTTTGCCGTTCTTGTCCAGCAGCGCCAGGTTCGACAGGTCGATCGGCATGGCCTTGGCCACGCGGCCGCCCTGGCTCGTCTGGGTCTGGCGCTGGTGACGGATCGCGATGTTGACGCCGTCAACGACCGCCTTGTTCTCTTTCGGGAACACCGCGGCGATCTCGCCCTGCTTGCCCTTGTCCTTGCCGGTCAGCACGACGACCTTGTCGCCCTTCTTGAGCTTCGCAGCCATCACAGCACCTCCGGCGCAAGCGAGATGATCTTCATGAAGTTCTTGGCCCGCAGCTCGCGCACGACCGGCCCGAAGATACGGGTGCCGACCGGTTCGCCCTGGTTGTTCAGGATGACGGCGGCGTTGCGGTCGAAGCGGATCGAGGTGCCGTCCTCGCGCTTCACTTCTTTCGCGGTGCGCACGACGACGGCCTTGCGGACGTCGCCCTTCTTCACGCGGCCGCGCGGAATGGCTTCCTTGACGGAGACGACGATGATGTCGCCCACCGACGCATAGCGACGGTGCGAACCACCCAGAACCTTGATGCACTGCACCCGGCGTGCGCCGGAGTTGTCAGCGACATCCAGATTGGTCTGCATCTGGATCATTTGGTTACTCCCGACCTTTGGGGACCGGCACGACCTTGATCATGGGCCGGCCCCAGGGTATCGATTAAACTGGGCCTCAGGCCGAAACCTCGGTGGCTTCGGTCAGCACGGTCCAGCGCTTGGTCTTCGAGATCGGCGCGCATTCGACGATGCGAACGATGTCACCCACCTTGAACTGGTTCTGCGCGTCATGCGCGCGGTATTTCTTGGACGAACGCACGGTCTTGTGCAGCAGCGGATGCTTGAAGCGACGCTCGACCAGAACGGTGACGGTCTGTTCGTTCTTGTCGCTGACGACCTTGCCTTGCAGGATGCGTTTGGGCATGGACCGGGCTCCTTAGTTCGACGCCGCGGCTTCAGCCGCTTTCTGGTTCAGAATGGTTTTCACACGGGCCACGTCGCGGCGGACGGAGCGCATGCGGGCGGTCGATTCGAGCTGGCCGGTGGCCTGCTGGAAGCGCAGGTTGAACGCTTCCTTCTTCAGCGCGAGCAGCTGTTCCTTCAGCTGGTCAGGCGTCTTGTCTTTCAGTTCCTGCGCTTTCATGCGCCTTTTCCTTTCAACATCACCGGCGAGCCCCTGCCATGCAGGGCCACCCTGATTCCGGTGGAGTTTCATGATGAAGGCCTGCCCATACAGGCTCGGCCGGATTTTGGCAACCCCGATTGTCCCGAGGAGGCCGGAAATGCAGCGCCCCGCCACTGTCGCGGCGGGGCGCAATCTGGAAGCGATGGCGAATTACCAGTCTTCGCGCGCGACGATGCGGGTCAGCACCGGCAGCTTCTGCGCGCCCAGGCGCAGCGCCTCGCGGGCGATGACGTCGTTCACCCCGTCGATCTCGAACATGATCCGGCCGGGATGGACGCGGGCGGCCCAGTAATCCACCGAACCCTTGCCTTTACCCATCCGCACTTCGGTCGGCTTCGAGGAAACCGGCACATCCGGGAAGATGCGGATCCAGACCCGGCCCTGACGCTTCATGTGGCGGGTGATCGCGCGGCGGGCCGCCTCGATCTGGCGCGCGGTGACGCGCTCGGGCTCGATGGCCTTCAGCGCATAGGAGCCGAAGTTCAGGTTGAACCCGCCCTTGGCCTCACCGTGGATGCGGCCCTTGTGCTGTTTGCGGAACTTGGTCCGTTTCGGTTGCAGCATTGCTTCTTCTCCTTAGCGCGCGTCGCGGTCGCGATCACGGCGCGGGCCGCGGGGCGACGGACCGTCCTGCGCTTCGGTCGCGCGGCGGTCGCGGGCCTGCGGATCATGCTCCATGATCTCGCCCTTGAAGATCCAGACCTTCACCCCGATGATCCCGTAGGGGGTCGAGGCTTCCGACAGCGCATAGTCGATGTCGGCGCGCAGCGTGTGCAGCGGCACCCGGCCTTCGCGATACCATTCGGTCCGGGCGATCTCGGCGCCGCCCAGGCGGCCCGACACGTTCACCCGGATGCCCAGGGCGCCCATGCGCATGGCGTTCTGCACCGCGCGCTTCATGGCGCGGCGGAACGACACCCGGCGCTCGAGCTGCTGGGCGATCGACTCGGCCACCAGCTGGGCGTCCAGCTCGGGCTTGCGGACCTCGACGATGTTGAGGTGCAGTTCCGAGGCGGTGTAGTTCGCCAGCTTCTTGCGCAGGGTCTCGATGTCGGCGCCTTTCTTGCCGATGATGACACCCGGACGCGCGGCATAGATCGTCACGCGGCATTTCTTGTGCGGACGCTCGATCACCACGCGGCTGACGCCGGCCTGCTTGGCTTCCTTGTGGATGAAGTCGCGGATCTTCAGGTCTTCCAGCAGCAGATTGCCGTAATCCTTGTCATCCGCATACCAGCGGCTGTCCCAGGTGCGGTTGACCTGGAGACGCATCCCGATGGGGTTTACCTTCTGACCCATTACGCGCGCTCCCCGGCTTCGATGGCCTCGACCTGACGGACCTTGATGGTGATTTCCGAAAACGGCTTCATGATCTTGCCGTAACGACCACGGGCGCGCGGACGGCCACGCTTCATGACCAGGTTCTTGCCGACCCAGGCCTCGGCGACGATCAGGTTGTCGACGTCGAGGTTATGGTTGTTCTCGGCGTTGGCGATGGCCGATTGCAGGCATTTCTTGACATCGCCGGCAATGCGCTTGGACGAGAAGGTCAGGTCGGCCAGGGCCTTGTCCACCTTCTTGCCGCGGATCATCGCCGCAACCAAGTTCAGCTTCTGCGGCGAGGTGCGAAGCATCTTGGTCTTCGCAAACGCCTCGTTCTCCGCCACGCGGCGCGGATTTTGTTCCTTACCCATGACGCTTACTTCCTTTTCGCTTTCTTGTCGGCGGCGTGACCGTAATAGGTCCGCGTCGGCGAGTATTCACCGAACTTCTGGCCGATCATCTCTTCGGTCACCGAGACCGGGATGTGCTTCTGGCCGTTGTAGACGCCAAAGGTCAGGCCGACGAATTGCGGCAGAATGGTCGAACGACGCGACCAGATCTTGATGACGTCCGACTTGCCGGACTCGCGGGCTTTCTCGGCCTTGCGAAGCACATAAGCATCGACAAAGGGGCCCTTCCAAACAGAACGTGCCATGGATTAACGCCCCTTCTTCGCGTGACGCGACCGCAGGATATACTTGTCGGTCGATTTGTTCGTGCGGGTGCGGTTGCCCTTGGTGCCCTTGCCCCAGGGAGTAACCGGGTGACGACCGCCCGAAGTCCGGCCTTCACCACCACCATGCGGGTGGTCGATCGGGTTCATGGCCACGCCGCGCACGCTCGGGCGGATGCCCAGGTGCCGGTTGCGGCCGGCCTTGCCGAGGTTCTGGTTCGAATGGTCGGCATTCGACACGGCGCCGATGGTGGCCATGCATTCCTGGCGCACCAGGCGCAGCTCGCCCGAGGACAGGCGGATCTGGGCATAGCCGCCGTCGCGGCCGACGAACTGGGCATAGGTGCCAGCCGAGCGGGCGATCTGGCCGCCCTTGCCGGGCTTCAGCTCGACGTTGTGGACGATGGTGCCGATCGGCATGCCGCTGAAGGGCATGGCGTTGCCCGGCTTCACGTCCACCTTGGCGCCGGCCACCACCTTGTCGCCGACAGCCAGACGCTGGGGCGCGATGATATAGGCCTGCTCGCCGTCTTCATATTTGATCAGCGCGATGAAGGCGGTGCGGTTCGGGTCGTATTCGATCCGCTCGACGGTCGCCGGGACATCGAACTTGGTGCGCTTGAAATCGACGATGCGATAGAGACGCTTCGCCCCGCCGCCCTTGCGGCGCATCGTGATCCGTCCGGTGTTGTTCCGGCCGCCGTTCTTGGTCAGCCCCTCCGTGAGGGACTTGACCGGGCGCCCTTTCCAAAGCTCCGAACGGTCGATCAGAACCAGCCCACGCTGGCCAGGCGTCGTCGGCTTATACGACTTGAGTGCCATGCTTTCTGTCTTCCGTTGCTTTGGACCAAAGCTAGGTCCGTTTCAGTCAAATGGCGACGGCCCCGCTGCCGGGGCCGTCGATTCGCAGGCTTCTATCAGAGGCCGGTCGAGACGTCGATGCTGTTGCCAGCTTCCAGCGTCACATAGGCCTTCTTCACGTCCGAGCGGACGCCGGGGCGGCCGCGGAAACGCTTGGTCTTGCCCTTGGTGATGGTCGTGTTCACGGCCTTCACCTTGACGTTGAACAGGGCCTCGACGGCCTGCTTGATCGCCGGCTTGGTCGATTCCTTGGCCACTTGGAAGACATAGGCGTTCGCATCGCCCACCAGAGTGGCCTTTTCGGTGATGACCGGCTTGACGATCACGTCGTAATGTTCGGGTTTCACGCTCATTTCAGGCGAGCCTCCAGAGCTTCGACACCGGCGCGCGTCAGCACGAGCGTGTCGCGACGCAGGATGTCATAGACGTTGGCACCCATCGAGGGCAGCACATCGACGCCTTCCAGGTTGCGGGCGGCGCGGGCGAAATTCTCGTTCACCTCGGCCCCGTCGATCACCAGGACGCGCTTCCAGCCGTTTTCCTTGACCGCCTTGGCGACGGCCGCGGTCTTGGCTTCCGCGATGTTCAGGCTCTCCACGACGACCAGCTCACCCGCGGCGGCCTTGGCCGACAGCGCGTGCTTCAGGCCAAGCGCGCGGACCTTCTTGGGCAGGTCGAAGGCGTGGCTGCGCGGGGTCGGGCCCTTGTAGACGCCGCCGTGACGGAAGATCGGCGCCTTGCGGGAACCGTGGCGGGCGCCGCCGGTGCCCTTCTGGCGATAGATCTTCTTGGTCGAGTAGCTGACATCCGACTTGCCCAGCACCGAATGGGTGCCCGCCTGCGCCTTCGCACGCTGCCAGCGCACGACGCGGTGCAGCAGGTCCGCACGCGGTTCAAGCCCGAAGATGTCATCGCTCAGGTCGATGTCCCCGGCCTTGCCGGCATCGAGCGTGATAACGTCGAGTTTCATCAGTTGTCTCCTTCGGGCGCAGCGGCCTCGGCAGGGGCGGCAGCCTCGGCCTGGGCAGCTTTCGAACGGGTCGCGGCCGGGAAAACGGTGTTTTCGGCCAGCGGCTTCTTCACGGCGTCCTTGATCGTGACCCAGCCGCCCTTGGAACCCGGAACCGAGCCCTTGACCATGATCAGGCCACGTTCGGCATCGGTCTTGACGACCTGGAGGTTCTGGGTGGTGACGCGCACGGCACCCAGGTGGCCGGCCATCTTCTTGCCCTTGAACACCTTGCCCGGATCCTGGCACTGGCCGGTCGAGCCGTGCGAGCGGTGGCTGATCGACACGCCGTGCGAGGCGCGCAGACCGCGGAAATTGTGCCGCTTCATCGCACCGGCAAAGCCCTTGCCGATCGAGGTGCCGGCGATGTCGACATACTGGCCCTCGAAGTAATGGTCGGCGACGATCTCCTCGCCCACCTCGACCAGGTTCTCGGGCGAGACGCGGAATTCCGCGATCTTGCGCTTGGGCGCGACATTCGCCTTGGCGAAATGGCCGCGCAGCGCGGCGGTCGTGCGCTTGGCTTTCGCCTCGCCCGCGCCGAGCTGCAGCGCCACGTAGCCGTCTTTCTCGGCGGTGCGCTGAGCGATGACCTGCACGTTGTCCACGTGCAGCACGGTGACGGGCACCTGACGCCCGTCCTCCAGGAACAGCCGGGTCATGCCCAGCTTCTTGGCGATAACACCAGTCCGCAGCATGATGGCCTCCTTAAACCTTGATCTCGACATCCACGCCGGCGGCGAGGTCGAGCTTCATCAGGGCGTCAACGGTCTGCGGGGTCGGGTCGACGATGTCCAGCAGGCGCTTGTGCGTGCGGATTTCCCACTGGTCGCGGGATTTCTTGTCGATGTGCGGACCGCGCAGAACGGTGAATTTCTCGATCTTGTTGGGCAGCGGAATCGGGCCGCGGACCTGCGCGCCGGTGCGCTTGGCGGTGTTGACGATTTCCTGCGTGCTGGCATCCAGGACGCGATAATCGAACGCCTTCAACCGGATGCGGATATTCTGGCTTTGCATTCTCATCCCTCTTGCGGGGAGTTCAAGTTGAGAGGCTGACGACACACCACGCACCGCCAGCGTCGAACCGTATAAACAAGAGCAGGCCGCCTTGCGTGGCGGCCCGGCCCTGACAAGCCGATTCTTGGAAAACCGGCGATGATTGCGGGGATTTATCCGGTTCACGACCTGCGGTCAAGCTATCTTCACGCCGAACTCTGCCCTCATTGCGCGGGCTATCAAGGCGCTCTTGATCTGTCTCGGCACACAACGTGGCCATGCCGGAGAGCGTCTGCTGGTCGAAGCCATGTCGCGGGCGGGCGTCGCCATCCTGGATCCAGGAAAAGAAACACTGATGCGGCAAATGGCGCTCTACGCCGGCGCTCGGCTCCTGATCTTCGCCGAGGGATCGGCGATGCATGGGCGCCAGCTGTTGGGACGCGTCGACCAGAAGATCCTTGTCCTTCGGCGGCGCCCACAATCCCGGATGGCTTGGGCACAGTTGGAGCCGAGGTGCCGTAAGCTGAAATACGCGCTGATCATCAAGGCCTTTGCTATGCCCCTCCCCCCTCAGGGCGTCCCCGTCCATCCCTACGGTATTGCCTTTTATAACAAGGATCCGCTGCTTAATACGCTGCGACGCAACGGCATCGACATTACGCCATATTGGGGCGAGGAAGCCTATCGGCAGGCCATGAAGGTGGATGCTCATGCATGGTATCGGGGCGTCATGAGGCGGAGAATCATTCACCGCAAGAAGACCCTAGCGCATATCAGGACAGCATTCGATACGGCGGGCATCCCTGTTCCCTCCTGGCGCTTTGCGGCACCTTCGGCAGGGCCCCTCCAAGCGCCCGGCGCGGCGTGCGCTGCTTCTTTCGTGCCCCAATAT
>NZ_VCBQ01000074.1:0-23903 GCF_006386455.1 Paracoccus sp. FO-3
CGAGCTGCGTGGCCGGGTGATCCCCCTTGATTCCATCATCCTCTCGGCCCATTAGCTAGGGCGTGTTAACACTACTTTGTGAACGGCATGCGTGTTATCTATTTAAAATGAATGAGATAAGCGAAGCGCAATACGATTTGATCCGGCCTTATCTGCTTGTGCAGCGCGGGAATGTGCGGATCAGCAACCTGACGATGATCAATGCGGTGCTCTATATCGCCGAGAACGGCTGCAAGTGGCGGGCTTTGCCTCCCCGGTTCGGAAACTGGCACACGATCTACACCCGCCTGCGCCGTTGGGCGGAGGCGGGCGTGCTTGACCGGCTGTTCGCGGCTTTGCAGGAACATCGGCTGATCCGGATCCGGGTCGAATGCCTCGGCCTCGACAGCACCTCGGTCAAAGTTCACCCGGACGGGACCGGGGCGCCCAAAAAAAGGGGCCGCAAGCCATCGGAAAATCTCGCGGAGGATGGAATACCAAGGTTCATCTGGTTGCCGCGGATGCTCGAACAGCCCTGACATTCAGCCTTTCCGGCGGTCAGGCGCATGATGCACCGGAGGGGCGGGCCTTGCTTCAGCGCTGGAAAAGACCATTCTCCGGCGTGCCTATGCTTATGGATCGCGCCTATGAGGGCGAAGAGACCCGCCAGCTTGTTCTTGACCTGGGCTTCGAGCCGGTCGTGCCGCCAAAAACGAACCGCAAGGCGCCGTGGGACTATGACCGCGACCTCTACAAGCGCCGCAACGAGGTGGAGCGGCTGTTTCGAAGGCTCAAGGGGTTTCGCCGCATTTTCTCACGCTTCGAGAAGCTCGACATCATGTTCAGGGCCTTCCTGAACTTCGTTCTCATCGTCGATATGCTCAAGTGTTAACACGCCCTAATATGGTAAATGTAATTTACCTTTTCTGAATGTCAATCTTGGGATCGACTCTGGGCCTTCGATAAGGCTTCTATGTGGCGGCTTTGGCAGCAGATAGCTCTATAATTTCTAAAATAACTGAGCAAATTTGGTTATCGGGAAGCCATCGCCTTCTTCCCGTATCTGCCCCCAGACCGGGGCGAAGTATGGCCGGCCTGCCACGGGATATGCGGAATAAAAGCGTTACTTACCACTCTTCTGGGCAGAAATCAGGAGCCCGTACCGCGGGCCGAATAGCGCAGTACGGCCGAGGTGCGGTTCGCGGCGCCGAGCTTGCGGAATACGTTTTTCAGGTGCCATTTGATGGTATTGTCGCTGACGCCAAGATGTTCGGCGATGCTGGCATTGCTCAGGCCGCTTCCGACCAGTTCCATCAGTTCCTGCTCGCGTGCGGTCAGCGATTCGCGGGGGACGTCCTCTTCGGCGAGCGGAGAGGTTCGGTGTTCCTCCTCCAGATCCAGCGCGGTCAGGATGCGGGAAACGAACGCCCGGTCCTCGCGGCGAGGGAAAAGCTCCATGCGCAGTGGTGCCTGCTGCAACAGCGCCGCGATCGCCGCGCGGTGACGCTGAAACGCCTGGACCATGCCGCGTTCCTGGGCCTGTCGCAGCGCCGAACCGAACTGGCGGCTGGCATCGGCCAGCCTGCCCTCGGCAAGCGAGATCGCCATCTGGATCAGCTCCAGCCTGACCGCCCGCAGGATTCGGCCTCCGTGTTTCGCCTCGCGCAATTCGCGGCCGATCATCGCCGACGCGGCAGCGTTCTCGCCGGAGGCGTGCAGGAACTCGACCGAGGTCATCACCAGAAGATCGCGGAAACGCGGCAAGAGCTCGGCCGGGCCGGTGCGCAGCCTTGCCCCGCGCACATCCAGGTCGATTTCGTTTAGCCAGGCCGCCGCCCGGTCGAGCTGTCCAAGCTGCACCAGTCGCCGGACGATGTGGCAGCGGAACATGACTGCGAGCCGCGGTGCGTAATTGCCGATGGGTACTGACAAGCGTTGAAAAACCGGATCACTTTCGTCGCCGTTCCAGAAGGCCAAGGCAGTCTCGACGGCGCAGGCGCTGGAGCCGACGGTGCCGTGTCGGTCCATGCTGCGCAGGCCGCGCGCCAACATTTCGCGGGCGCGGTTCTGGTCGCCCATCTCCAAGGCGCATTTGGAGCCGATGGCGCAGATGGTGTCGCACAGGTCGGCGTCCCGGCCCAGGCTCGCCTCGGTCCTCGCCAGCGTGTCCTCGATGATTTCGCGGGCGCGGGGCAGATTGCCCTCGTAAAGCGAGACCGTCGCCAGGATAAGGTCGCACCACCCCGCCAGATAGGGCGAACCGACCTCGCGCACGATGGGCGCCGCCTGGCGCAGGCAATCGCGCGTCTCGGCGAACCGATAGGCGGTCAGGTGATGCACAGACAGGATCGACAGCACCCAGCCCAAGTCGAATGGTTCGCGTTCGATGTCCGAAGCGAGCCAGTTCATCGCATGCCTGCCCGCCGCCTGCATGTCATCGGCCAGGAAGGCCAGTGCGATGTGCAGATGCTCGAGCCGGTGGCGGTGATAGGCATCCTCGCCGCCGGTCACCGCGAGCAGCCGCACCAGGCGGCGGCGCTGGTTGTCGGCCGAGACGAGGCGCAGCCGATAGGTCAGCGCATAGACATACCAGTATCTCGCCTCGAACCCCAGCGGCAGGTCGCGCGCGAGCAACTGCTCGACGATGTCGACGAAGACCCGCAGCTTGCCCAGGTCGCGCACCAGATGCGGCGCGACGCAATCCAGCGTCCGCACGATCACCGCCTGGTCCTGGCTGAGCAGGGCGGCGTCGACCGCTTCCTCCCACGCGCTTTCGTTCAGCGCCCAGTCCACCATGCGGCGGTAGCATTCTTGCAGCCTAGCAGCGGGAATGAAGCGCGCCGCATCGGCGAGCAGGAGGTCGCGAAACAGGCTGTGAAAGCGGTATTTGCCATCCAGGGCGGACAGGGGGTGGATGAACATTCCGCGGCGCACGAGGGCTTGCAGATGCCTGGGCGCATCGGCGAGACCGGTGATTTCGCCGAGCTGGTCGGCGGAAAAGGCAGGAAACAGCGCCGCATGATGCAGGAAGTCCAGCAGGTCTTCGGGCACCGCGCTGAGAACGTGGTGGTCGAACCACTCGCGCAGGTCGGGAATGTCCCCGGACAGCTTCGCGATCAGCGCCGGATCGTTGCCGGCCCTGTCCAGCAGGATCGCGCAAAGCCGCAGGCCGGCGACCCAGCCTTCGGTCTTGCTCAGCAGCATCTGCAGGGCTTCGGCGCTAAAGGATTGGCCGCTGCTCGACAGCAGGGCCTGCGCCTCGTCCGCGGCAAGGGCAAGATCGCCGGATCCGTGTTCCCGCAGTTGGCCGCTCAGGCCGATCCCGGTGCGGTTGAAGTCCAGCCGGTGATTGGCGGTCAGGACGAAATGCACGCCATGCGGCGCCAGTGCGAACAAATCATCCAGAAAACCCGGCGCGAGACTTGCCCTGAAATGGTCGATATTGTCGATGCAGATCAGGAAAGGTTTCGGCACCTGCCGCAGGACATCGGCCAGCCGACCCGCGCTTCCCCGCAGCCGTGCCTCTGGTCCATCCGAGCCACCCATGTGTGGTGTGAAGGCCGCGGCCTGTTGGGCCAGATGCGTCAGCAGCCCCTCGACATCCGGTGCATGTTCCTTGAGCCCGAGCCAAAGGCCGGCGCGGCCGCTCTCGATCCAGCGGCGGTAAAGCCGGGTGGCGGCGACGGTCTTTCCCCAGCCGTGCGGGGCCACGAGGGTCTCGATGGAGGCGAGTCCGCAATTCGCGGTCAGGGCGCGGCGGCAGAGATCCTGCATCAGCCGGGTGGTGACGACCTGGAAACAGAAGGGCGGCGGCGCGTCGGACAGATCACAAGGTCGGCGCGAAGGATAGGGAGCCTTCTCGCAGCCAGTCGAGAGGTTGGTGGCCATGGATATGCCGGTGTGCATCTGTCCCCCCGCGCGCCATCAAGCCCCGGCTTGTTCCCTGGGCCTGGTTCCTGCCCGCCTTTCTCGTGCCGATTGTCGCCGGCCAACGGCCCAAGCCGATGTGGCAAGGACATCGAGATTATTGTAACCAAGCGAACTTATATTGCTACAGGAAAATTCGCCGCCCGCCACAGAGCAGGGGGGACAGCGACGGAGTATCCGATCAAGCCGCAGGGCGGTTCAGACGTGCAGCGGCTCCAGCACGGGGCCATATCCGTCCGCGTCGTGCAGGCGCAGGAATCGCTCGCCGCCATGCATCTCGATCTCGGGTTCGACGATATGCGCCGGGCGCAATGCAGCGGCCGCGACCGCATCGGCGATGCTGGCGGTCCTGGCCAGCAGCGACAGGTTCATGCGGGTGGGAAAGACGATGGTGCGCTCGCCCTGCGCCGCCATGTCCAGCGCGGTGCCGGCGGCGATCCATTCGGCCGAGATCGTCTCGCGCCCGTCTGCCAGCGCGACCTGATCGGCCGGGGCCTCGACCAGGTAGAAATAGGTATCGAAGCGTTTTGCGACGACGGGCGGGGTGCGCCAGCGCGAGAACAGCGACAGCGCCCGCAGATCGGGCCGCAGCCCGTGCTGCTGCAGATAGGCCAGGAAGCTGGCCTCGCCCCGATCCATGGCGCTGCGCAGCGCCTTCGTACCTTCGGGGTCGGCCGCATAGCCCTGGACGGCCGGCAGGATGCCGCATTCCTCGAAGGTTTCCCGGATGGCGCTGATGCGGGGGCCGCGTTCGCTGTCTGGAATGTCGTCCCAGCCATGAACCTGCGCTGCCCATGCCGGGTCCATGTCGGCAGGTTCGACCTTGCCGCCGGGAAAGACCATCGCCCCCGAGAAGTGGTCGATGGCATAGTTGCGCTTGACCATCAGGACCTCGATTGTCGGCGCTTCACGCACCAGCATCATGGTAGAGGCGGTTCTTATGGGCAGGTTTCCCGGCATGTGGCAGCTCCGTTGTTGCAGGGGCAATCAGTTGATCTTGCGGTCGTGGCCCTGCCAATAGGGGTCACGCAGAATGTTCTTGCGGATCTTGCCTACCGGCGTCACCGGCAGGGCCTCCTGCCGGAACTCGACACTGCGGGGACATTTGTAACCGCCGATCAACTCCTTGCAATGCGCGATCAGCTCGGCCTCGCTCAGCGATTGTCCGTCCTTCAGTACCACGACGGCATGGACGGATTCGCCCCACTTTTCGCTGGGAATGCCGATGACGGCTGCTTCCCTGACGGCGGGATGGGCATAGATCGCCCGCTCGACATCGACGGAATAGACGTTTTCGCCGCCGCTGACAATCATGTCCTTGATGCGGTCGGCAACATAGAGATAGCCGTCTGCGTCGAAATATCCGGCGTCGCCCGAATGCATCCAGTCGTCCCGAAGCGTGGAGGCGCTGGCCTCGGGGTTGTTGTGGTAATGCGTCATCACATTGTCGCCCCGGATGAGGATTTCGCCGGTTTCGCCCGGGGCCGCCTCTGAACCGTCGGGGCGGGTAATACGGATGCGCATCCCCGGCACGGTCCGCCCCGCCGCCTTCAGGCGATGCGGCGCCTGCGCCAGCGCCAACTGGTGATCCTGCCAACGAAAGGCGACGGCATAGCCCGCAGTTTCCGTCATGCCATAGATCTGGTGAAAGCCCCAGCCGGGCAGCGCCTTCAGCGCGCCATGCAGCACCGCCTCGGGCATGGGCGAGCCGCCATAGACGCAGGTGTGGATGCTGGACAGGTCGTATTCGCCCAGACGGGGGTGCAGCATCAGCATGTTGATCATCGTGGGGACCAGCACGATATTCGTCGCCCGATGGGTGGCGATCGCCTGCATGACCGGCTCGGGTTCGAACTTCGGCAGGATTACATGAGTGCCGCCCGACAGGGTGATATACCAGGCCGGGCCCGCCCCCGACAGGTGGAACATACCGCCGACATGCAGATGGGTCAGGTCCTCGCGCCTGGGCAGGGTGGCCAGAAACGCGACCGAGACCGCCATCACGTTGCGATGCGACAGCACGGCGCCCTTGGACTGCGATGTGGTTCCCGAGGTGTAAAGCACGATATAGGGATCGTCGCCCCGCCGGTCGGCATCCGGCATCGGCGCGTGCCCGGCGATCAGATCCTCGGCCGAAAGCATGCCGGGCGGGGTCTGTTTCTCGCCGATATGGATCAGTTGCACGGCCCCGATGCCGTCGATCTGGGCGGCATGGTCCAGAAACTCGTCATCGACGAACAGGATCCTCCCCCCGGAATCCGCCAGCGCAAAACCATTCTCGCGCGGTGACCAGCGGATGTTCAGGGGGGTGAAGACCCCGCCGCACCAGGGGATGGCGAAAAACAGCTCGAAATACCGATCCGAATTCATCCCCAGGGCGGCCACGCATTCGCCGGGGCGGACCCCAAGGCCATGCAGCGCGGCGGCCAGCCGGGGGATGCGCGCCGCGACTTCGGACCAGCTACGCTGCCGGTCACGAAATATGGTCGCGGTGCGCTGCGGCTGTTCCAGCGCGGCATGCATGAGGATCTGGGTAACCTGCATCATTCTGTTCCTTTCCGCGGTCGGATCACTTCAGGGCACAATCGGGACTGGGCGCCGGCATCGCTTCTTCGGCAGTTAGCGATCGCTCCAGCCGGTAGCCCATCGAACCGTCGTCGTTCCTTATGACCTCGTTGACCGTCAGCGGGCGGACAAGCTGGTGATCCTGGGCGCGGACTTCAGTGGGGCCGAAGGTGGTCGCGACCGATTTCCCCTCCAGCGCCGCGACCAGCGGGCCGGCCTCATCCGTGCCGGCCGCGCGCAGGCCGGCGGCGATCAGTTGGATGGCGTTGTACTGGTCGGCGGCGACGTAATCGGGATCACCGCCGAAGGCGTCGCGATAGGCCTGGACGAATGCCTTGTTCTCGGGGGTGTCGATCTCGGGCGTCCAGCCCAGCAGCTGGATCACGCCCTTGACCCCCTCGCCCTGCGAGGCCAGCGTCGCCGGGGTCGCAAAGCCGTTGCCGATCACCTGCTTGTATTTGTCGAACAGGCCGAAACCCTTCTGCTGCACGGCGAAATTGATCGCATCGGTGCCGAAGATGGCCACCAGCGCGCCATCGGCATCCGAGGACTTCATCGGGATGATGAAACTGCCCATGTCGGCCGTCCCCGCCGGGACGAAGATCGGCGGATTCGAGGTCTTGCCGTGCCGCTCAAGCAGCACGGCGAAGTTGGCCGCGGAATCGTGGCCGGCCGGATGGTCCGAGGCGATGATGTCGAATCGCGAGGCGGGTGAGGTGGCGACCACGGCTTCCAAGCCGTTATTGATCAGCGCGTCGGGGGTCGAGACGCGGAAGTAATTGCGATGGCAGTTCTTGCCGTTCAGGATATCCGTCTGCGAGAACGGGTCGAACAGCACATAATCCGCTACCTTGGCGCGCGCCGCCAGGGCAATGGCCAGTGCCGATCCGGTCATGCCGGTGATGATGCGGGCGCCGTCATGCTGGCGCAGGCGGACCGCAGCCGAAACCGCCGCCTCGGGGGTTCCGGCATGGGTGGCTATCTTCAGCTCCAGCGGCCGGCCGTTGATGCCGCCGTCCGCGTTGATCTGGTCCACGGCCAGTTTCAGCGCGTTGTTGCTGCGCTCGTAATAGGCGGCCATCGGACCTGAATCGATCAGGACCGCGCCAATGGTGAATTTCTCCTGTGCGAGGCTGACGGTCGGCCCCATGGCCAGGGCCAGCACCGTCAAGGCTGCCGCGACAAGGTTTCGTTTCATTGACATGATTTCTCCTCCCATTGGTTTTATCCGCACCCGCGCACGCAGAGATGCGCGGAAGCGGCAGTTCGGAAGTTTCAGGCGTTTTCCCGCAGGCGCTGGCGCGCGATGACCATCTTCATGATCTGGGCAGTGCCGTCGCCGATCTGGATGCCCAGCACATCCCGCATGCGCTGCTGGTGGGGCAGGTCCTTGGACCAGCCGTAATGACCATGCGTCAGCAGGCATTGCTGGATGGCATCGGTGGCGAATTTCGGTCCCATCCACTTGCACATCGCCGCCTCGGCGGTATGGGGCAGGCCGGCGTCGCGCAGGCGCAGGGTCTGGATGCACAATTGCCGGATCGCCTCGATCTGGCCCTCGTATTCGGCCAGGGGAAAAGTCACGCCCTGAAATGCCGACAAGGGTTCGCCGAAGGCGCGGCGTTCCTGGATATAGCGCCAGGTCTCGTCCAGAGAGGCCCGGGCCGCACCCACGCTGACCAGCCCCAGCAACGCGCGGGAATAGTCGAAGCCCTGCATGATCTTGGTGAAGCCCTTGCCGGGCTTTCCGATCAGGTGGTCGTCTGGGATGAACACGTCGTCCAGATAAAGCGAGCCGCGTCCGAGGATATGGCTGCCCAGATCGTCGAAGCGGGTGCGGGACAGGCCCCGGGCGCTGGTGTCCAGCAGGAAGGCGCTGATGCCATGGGCGCGTTCCTCGCGCGTGCCGGTCCGGGCAAAGATCAGGATGCCGTCGGCCTGGTCGCCGGTCGAGCACGAGGTTTTCTCGCCGTTCAGCAGCCAGCCGCCATCCACCTTGTCGGCCCGCATGGTCAGGTTGGCCGCGTCCGAACCGCCGCCCGGTTCGGTCAGCGCCACCGCGACGACGGCCTCGCCCGCGACGATGCGGCCCACCCAGTCCGCCGCGACATGCGCAGGGGCATGGTCCGCGATGATCTTGCCCATCAGCGAGCCCATGATCGGCAGATAGCCGATGTTGAAATCGCCATAGCCCATTTCCTCGACGATAATGCCCGAGGCCTCCGAGCCGATGCCGAGCCCGCCGAACTGCTCGGGCAGTTCCGGGGCGATCAGCCCCAGCGCGCCCATCTCACGCAGCAGGGCGCGGTCGACGGTCTTTTCTGTCTTTTCCCGTTGCATGTAAAAGGGCAGCAGCTTCTCGCGCGAGAAGCGGCGGGCGGTATCGCGGATCTGGTCATAGAGTTCGGACAATTCGGTGGCGGTCATTCAATCGGTCCTTGCAGGAGTTCGCATCCGGCCTTGCGGCCGTGTCACATCGGCGCGTGGCATTCAGCGGCCCTGATAGGTGATCGGCTTGCGCTCGATCAGCGACTGCAAGGCGTTCCAGCAGTCGTCGGTGCGGGCGCATCGGGCGATGGCCTGCGCCTCGTCCTCGAGCTGCGTCTCGATCGAGCGATCCATATAGGTCGACATCAGGCGCTTCATTTCGCCATAGGTGCGGGTCGGACCATCGGCCAACTGGCGGGCCAGCGCGCGCGCCTCGACCAGCAGGGCGTCGTCGGGTACGACGCGGTTGATCAGGCCGTTCTGGGCGGCGCGGGCGGCGTCCCAGGTTTCATTCAGCAGGAAGAATTCGGTCGCGCGCCGGCTGCCGACGCGGCGGGGGATGAAATGCGTGCCCGCACCATCGGCAACGAAGCCGATGCGGTTGTAGGCGGCATAGAAGCTGGCGCTTTCGCCCGCCAGCGCGAAATCGGCCGCTGCTGTCAGGGCAGTTGCCCCGCCGACGCAGAGCCCATGAACCGCGACGATCACCGGCGCGTCGCCGCGGGTCAGCCGGACGATGGCGGAGTGCAGGGTGGCGGTCGCCTCTTTCAACAGGCGCGGCAGCGCCTCGCGGTCGCGGCCCAGCCATTTGAAGTCGGCGCCGACGCTGAAATACTTGCCCTCGGCGCGGATCAGGATGGCACGCACCTCGTCGTCGCTGGTCAGGCGGCTGGCATGGTCGCAAAGCTCGGCGTTGAACAGCGCGTCGAAGGGGTTGCCCTTGTCTGGGCGCGACAGCACGATCTCGGCAATCCCGTCGCTGAACTCGATGCGCGTGGCTTCATTGGTCATTCCGTGTCTCCTTGAATGCATGTCTGACCTGCTCGCGCAGGCTCTGTTTCTGGATCTTGCCGGAGCCGCTGAGTGGCATCGCCTCCAGAAGGTGCAGGTGCTTGGGCAGCTTGTAGCCCGCCAGCATCTGGCGGCAGTAAGCGCGCAGTTCCTCCAGCCCGAGGCTGGCGCCGGGCCGCAGCACGACAGCCGCGACGACACTTTCCCCCCAAACGGGGTCAGGGGCGCCCACTACCGCGGCTTCTGCGATCGCCGGATGGCCGGCCAGAACGCTTTCGACCTCGGCCGGGTAGACGTTCTCGCCGCCGGAAATGATCATGTCCTTGACCCGGTCGCAGACATACAGAAAGCCGTCCTGGAGATAGCCGACATCGCCGGTCCTGAACCAGCGGCCGGGCAGGAAGGCCGCGGCGGTGGCTTCGGGCAACTGCCAGTATCCGGCGAACATGTGCGGGCCGCGCAGGGCGATCTCGGCCTTCTCGCCTTCGGCGGTGACGACGCCGCCCTCGGCATCCACAAGCCGGGTTTCCCCCAGCAGCACCGGCCGGCCGGTCGAGCCGATCTTTTCCAGCGCCTGCACCGGGCCAAGAAAGGAGTGAAGCGAGGTCGCCTCGGTCATGCCATAGGTATGGGTTACGGGAATGTTGCGGTCGGCGCAGATGCGCAGCAACGGCACGGGCGAGGGCGCGCCGCCGACGATATAAAGCCGCAGGGACGACAGGTCGACGCCGGCAAAATCGGGATGCCGGGTCAGCGCCAGCAGCATGGTGGGTACGCCGAAGGTGATGGTGACGCGATGCGCCTCGATGGCGGCCAAGAAGGCGCCGGGGTCGAATTGCGACTGGATGACCAGATGTCCGCCCATCATCAGCACGGTCAACACCTCGGCGAACAGCCCGCCGGCGTGGAACATCGGCGCGGTGGTCAGCATCACCTCGTCCAGCGAACAGCCATAGCCCAGGATCCAGTTCAGGTTGTTGGCCCAGACATTGCGATGGGTGATGATCGCGCCCTTGGGCTTTCCGGTCGTGCCCGAGGTGTAAAGGATCGTCACCGGATCGTCGGGCAGCACGGGGAAGGGCGGCTGCGGCCTGGCAAGAACCACCTTGTCGAAGGTGGTCCAGCCATTGCGATCCGCCATCGCGCCGTCGCTTGCGGCCAGCGCGATATAGCCGCTGGTGCACAGCGAATCGCGCAGCGCCTCGATCACATCCTCGAATTCCGACCCGACCAGAAGCTGCGAGATCCCGGCATCATTAATGACATAGGTCAGCTCGGCAGGGGCGAGGCGGAAATTGACCGGAACGAAGATCGCCCCGATCCGCGCGGCTGCCAGCAGGGCGATCAGCACCTCGGGGCAGTTGAACGCCAGGATGCCGACCCGGTCCCCCTTGCCGATGCCAAGCTGGGACCAATAACCCGCCAGCCCGTCGACCTTGGCCTTCAGATCGCCATAGCTGAGAGTTCGGTCCTGATGGGTGATGGCCTTGCGCCGCTGCGCATCCCGGCAACGCCGATCGAACCAATGCGTGATGCTCGGCGCCCCGGTCATTGCGGTTGCGGTGAAGCAATCCTCGGCCACTGCTCATTCTCCTTCGCGCATTCGTCTTGCGTCAGGGAAGGAAAGCGCAGGTACGGCGGACCATAGACCACCCGAAAGAAGGGGGTGGGTGTTTTTGTTGACCGGGATGGTCCCCGCGCCGGGCTTTTCTGCTCTACTCCAACAAAAAGCCGGCAATGACGGACCGTCAAACCGCATCGGAGCAGGGCGGCAAGGCGCCGCAAGGCCCGGCCTTCCGCGCCGGGCCTGCCATATGGCCGGCCGGTCAGAGCAGCAGTCGAGGCAGAAACAGGCTGATTGCCGGGAAGATCGCCAGGATGAAGATGCGGATGATGTTGGCTATGGCGAAGGGAACGATGCCCTTGATGATCGTGGTCAGCGGCACCTCGCGCGCAATCGAGCGGACCACGAACAGGTTCACCCCGACCGGCGGCGCGATCATCCCCAGTTCGCACAGCACCACCACCAGCACCCCGAACCATACCGGGTCGTAGCCCAGCCCGGTGACGATGGGAAAGAACAGCGGCACGGTCAACAGGATCATCGACAGCTCCTCCATCAGCGCGCCCAGCACGATATAGATCGCGCAGATCAGCAGCACCACGCCCACCGGCGGCAGGCCGGAGTCGTTGACAAAGCGCAGCAGCCCGTCATGCGCGCCGGTATAGTTCAGAAACTCAGTGAAGACCGAAGCCCCGATAAGCATCGCGATCAGCATGGCCGAGGTCAGCGCCGAATCGACCAGGATGTCGTAAAGCGTCCTCCAGGTCAGCCGGCCCATCGACCATGCGAGAAGGAAGGCCCCGAAGGCGCCGATCCCCGATGCCTCGGCCGCGGTGAAGAACCCGCCATAGATTCCGCCGATCACCAGCACGAACAACGCGCAGATCGACCAGATCCGCTTGAGGGACTCGATCTTCTCGCTTCGCTTCGCACGGGCGGCCACGGGGGCGCTTTCGGGCCGCCGCCACACCGTCCAGCGCACCGCCAGCACATAACCCAGCATTCCCAGCATGCCGGGGATGAAGCCCGCGACGTAAAGCATACCGATATGGGTTTCGGTCAGGATGCCATAGATCACCAGCATGATCGAGGGCGGGATGATGATGCCCAGCGTCGCCCCCGCCGCGACCGAGGCGGTGCTCAGCCGGTCGGCGTAACGGTATTTCCGCATCGAGGGCAGCGCCACCTTGCCGATGGTGACCACCGTCGCCACGCTCGAGCCGCAGACGGCCGCGAAGCCGCCGCAGGACATCACCGTAGCGGTCGCCAGCCCGCCGCGCCGATGTCCGAACCAGGCCTGCGCGGCGCGATACAGATCGCCGGAAATTCCGGCCCCGGCGACGAAATTGCCCATCAGGATGAACAGCGGAATGACCACCAGCCCATAGGACATGGTGCTTTCCCGCGCCATCAGCGCCAGCATGGCACCCGCCTGGTTCCAGCCGACGATATAGCCGAAGCCGACATAGCCGGTGACGCCCAGGGCAAGGGCGATGGGCACCCGCAGGAAGATCAGCAGTAGCGAGGCGACGAAACCGATACCGGCAAGCAACATGGAAATGTCCGTCCCTTGATCTTCAGAGGATGCTGTTTTCGGGTTTCGGCGCCTTGGGTTGCGCCCGCAGCACGCCTGGCAGGTTCCGAAGCGGCGCCAGGAAGCAAAGCGCACCGAAGCCCGCAAGCACAGCGACCAGATAAAGCACCGGGGCAATCCCGATCCCCAGGCTGGCCGTCACGTCGTGATAGCGCGCCGAGCGTGCTGCCATCAGCCACATCCGCCAGGCGATCAGCCCGAAAAACCCGCAACCCAGCCCCGCCGTCAGCACCAGTTGCAACGCATCGAGAACCCGGCTCTGGAAGACATCGGCGATGTCGGCGACGATATGGCGCTGCTGTATCGCGACGATGGGAAACAGCAGGAAGCTGAGGATGGCCAGCCCGATTTCGGTCAGTTCAGTCGCGCCGCGAATTGGCTGGTTCAGGATATTGCGTCCGACCACGTCGAACAGCGTCAACAGCATCAACGCAAAGACCAGCACGGCCGCGGCCGTGGTGACGGCCCTTTGAAATAAGCGCATTCTTCCCCCCTGGTCCCCGATCCCGCCGCGCGAGACTCCCCCAGCCTTCATGACGGCTTATTTTCTTAAGCTTACTGTTAATAAGCGTAACTTATACGTCAAGATTTTTCCCGACGACTGGCTTGGACAGCAAGGGGGCCATCTTGTGAGATGCCCATTCGCGGCGAAAAACGCCCCCGCGTTTCGGCAGGGGCGTCGGGTTCACATCTTGCAGTCTGGCGAGGGCGGCGGCATGTAATCCTCGGCCGGGATGATGGTCCTGATCTTGTAATCGACCGCCTTGCCGCTGTCGGGACTGCCCGCCACCACCTCGGCAAAAATATAGGGGCGGGTCAGTTGGTGATCCTCTGCCCGCATCTCCAGCGGGCCGACCGGACTTTCGATCACCAGGCCTTCCAGCGCCTTGGATACCGCCGAGGCGTCTTCGGTGCCGGCCTTGTTCATCGCCCGTGCCAGCGCGAGCATCGAAGTATACATGTCGAAGGCGACATCGTCCGGCTCGTGCCCGGCGATTTTCGAGAATGCGTCCGAGAATTTGCGCGGCCCGTCACCCTCGACCTGGGGGATATAGCTGACGTTCTGGATGACGCCGACGGCGGCTTCACCCATCGCGGGCAACACGGCCGGAATGGCGAAGTTGTTGCCCAGCACCATCTCGTATTTGCCCAGCAGACCGAATTGCTGCTGCTGCTTGGCGAAGGTCACGCCGTCGGTGCCATAGACGACTGCCAGCAATCCCTTGGCCGGTTGCTGGTTGAGTTGCGTGATATACGTGCCGAAATCGGGGTTGGGCACCGGGGTGAAAAGCTGCTTGCCGATCTGGCCGCCCAGTTCCTGGACATCTTCCGCGAAGGAATTGGCGTTGTCGTGGCCCGAGGTGGTGTCGCCTGCGATGATGTCCCAGGATTCCAGGGGATTCTGCTTCAGAAAGGCCTTGTAGCTGGCTCCCAGCATCTCGCTGGACGCCTTGACCCGGAAATAGTTCTGGTTGCAGCGCGTGCCCGCCGCCGAAAGCGGGTCGATGATGATGGTATCCAGCGCGGTCGCCCGGCCCGCGATGGCCAGCGCCACCGCGGTGGGGATCATGCCGGTGATCGCTGCGACCTTGTCATTTTTGACCAGGCGCGTGGCGGTCTGCAAGGCTGCCTCGGGCGTACCGGAATAGGTCATCGAGACCAGTTCCACCGGGCGGCCGTTGATGCCGCCGCCCTCGTTGATCTCGGCCACCGCGGTTTCCAGCCCGGTGACAGAGTATTGATGGAAAGCGGCCAGCGGGCCGCTGTCGATCATCAGCGCCCCGATCTTGACCGTGTCCTGCGCCCAGGCCGCCCCGGCTCCCGCCGAAAGCGCCGCCGCCGACAGGGCGGCAACTGCAAGTCTCATCCCGTTCTCCTCCTCTGGAACATCAGATATCGTGACTCCCGGCGCCTTGGTTCACGCGTCCGCCAAGGATGCGCTCGGCATGCCTTCCGCAAGCCGCGCCCGCCGGTGCAATGGATTCTGGCAGCCGAAGCCGAGGCCCCGGATGCCAAGGTTCAACCCTCCCTCAGCGCGGCATAGCCGCCGCGGATCACCCTGGCCTGCCGGTCGGGCACATCGGCCCGGAACCGGACATGCCCTGCTTCGGTCCACAGGCTGACGACCAGGCGGTCGCCGCCATAGACCGGCGCGGTGAAGCGGGCGCCGATGCGGGCAAGGCGCGCGCCGTCGCAATGCGCCGCCGCCAGCAGCACGGCCTGGCAGCAAAAGCCGAAGGTGGACAGCCCGTGCAGGATCGGCCGGTGGAACCCGGCCTGCCTTGCGGCCTGGGGATCAACATGGATCGCGACCAGGTCGCCGGACAGCCGATAGATCAGCGGCGTGGCCGGGTCGATGTCGAAGACGAACTGCCGGTCCGGCTCCCGTGCGGGCATGGCCGCCAGGTCCACCCGGCCCTGTCCGGGGGCGGGTCCGCCAAAGCCACCATCGGCGCGCGCGAATTCGATGCGGCGCAGTTCGGCCAGCAAATCGCCGGCTTGCGTCTCGATCCGGCGGTCCATGACCAGCAGCGCGCCCCGCTCGGCGCCCAGGTCGAAGACCTCGCTGAAGCGGGTGCGGCAGCGGATCTCGCCCGCGACCGGCAGCGGGCGGTGCAGCACCAGATGCTCTTCGCCATGCAGCAATCCGCTTGTCGTCAGGCCAAGCCGGGGATCGCCGCTCCAATCGGTATTCTCGCCCAGGACCGAGGCGAAGCTGGGCGAGACCCGCAGATCCTTTTCATAGACGTAACGCAGCAGGTCCGGGTCGAGCGGATCGCGGCCGAAGCCGGTGCCCAAGGCATAAAGGATGCAATCCCTGGCGCCATAGCTCTGCCGCCCTTCGGGAAAAGCATAGTCCAAGATGTCGGGATAGCGGATCGGCATTCGGCGTCCACTCCACATTTGGCGGCAGGCGGGAACATTTTCTTCGTAAGCGTATCGTATTCGTAATTATCATTCTGTCAATTGCGGGTTTTCCGCCTTTCCGGCAGGCCCGATCGCCTAGAGCGCCCGCGAGATCAGTTCGCGCATGATTTCGGAGGTGCCGCCATAGATGCGGTGGATGCGCGCATCGGCATACATGCGGCAGATGTCGTATTCGCGCATGAAGCCATAGCCGCCATGCAGTTGCAGGCACTGGTCCACGATGCGGCCCTGCATTTCGGTCAGCCACAGCTTGGCCATCGAGGCCTCGGAGGCGCTCAGTTGGTCGTCGACATGGCGCGCGATGCACTGGTCGGCAAAGGCCCAGCCGATGGTCAGCTCGGTCTTCATGTCCGCCAACTTGTGGCGGTTGACCTGGAATTCACCGATCGGCTTGCCGAACGCCTTGCGATCGAATGCATAGGCCAGGGTAATGTCATAGGCGCGCTGCGCCGCTGCTAGGGCCGTCACCCCGATGGTCAGGCGCTCCTGCGGCAGTTCCGACATCAGGATGTTCATGCCGCGGCCTTCGGCCCCGAGCAGGTTCCCGACCGGTACGCGCACATCGTCGAAATAGATCTCGGAGGTGTCGGCGGAAAGCTGGCCCAGCTTGTCGAGGTTGCGGCCGCGGCGGAAGCCCTCGCGGTTCGTCTCGACGACGATCAGGCTCATCGAGCCCGAGCCGCGTTCGGTATTGGTGCGGGTGACGGCGATCACGATGTCGCAATGCTGGCCGTTCGAGATGAAGGTCTTTTGCCCGTTGATGACATAATCGTCGCCGTCGCGGACTGCGGTGGTCCGCACGCCTTGCAGGTCCGAGCCGGTGCCGGGTTCGGTCATGGCGATGGCGCAGACGACCGAGCCGTCGACCATGCCGGGCAGCCAGCGGGCCTTCTGCTCGGGCGTGCCGTGCTTGATCAGGTAGCCCAGACAGACATCCGAATGAACCGAAATGTCGGCGGCAGGCCCAGCGAAACCGGAATAGGCCATTTCCTCGCAGACGACCATGTTCATGCGGAAATCGGCGCCGATGCCGCCATATTCCTCGGGGACGGTCGGGCAGAGCAGGCCGGCCTGGCCGGCCTTGGTCCAGAACTCCCGCGCAACGATGCCGGTTTCTTCCCAGTCGGCGAAATTGGGGGCAACCTCGGCCGCGATGAAGCGGCGCACGGTGTCCCGCAGCTGCTGGTGTTCGTCATCATAGATCGCGCGATTGGACAGCATCAGCTCCACCCTCTGGTTCTCTCGATATAGTAATATTGCATACCATATGCTCGGCCATCGTAAAGGGATATTTCGCCCCTCGGGCCCGACGCCTCCAAGGACGCGGCGTCAATACTGGATCGCGGCGCGGCCAATGCGGCTGCGGGCGATGATCTGCTTCATCACTCCAGCCGTGCCGTCGCCGATCTGCAGGCCCAGCACGTCGCGCATGCGCTGCTGATGCGCGCTGTCGGTGACATAGCCATAATGCCCCTCGGTCAGCAGGGCCTGATGGATGGCATCGAAGGCGACCTTTGGGCCCAGCCACTTGCACATGGCGGCTTCGGCGGTGTGGTCCCTGCCGGCCTCGCGCAGTTGCAGGGTATGCCAGGCGAGTTGCCGCGCCGCCGCGACCTGAGTGTCATGGTCGGCCAGCGGCCCCGAGACGTTCTGGAACTGGCCGATCGGCCGGCCGAAAGCCTCGCGCGTCCGGGCATAGGCCCAGGCCTCGTCCAGCGAGGCCTGGGCGGCGCCGCAGCATTCCAGCGCGATCAGGGCGCGGGAATAGTCGAAGCCCTGCATGACTTGCGAAAAGCCGCCCCCCTCGTCGCCCAGCATGAATTCGGCCGGCACGACGACATCCTCGAAGAACACCGAGCCGCGCGAGATCTGCCGGCACCCCACATCGTCAAAGCCGGTTGTGGCGATGCCCGCCACCCCCTCCGGGATGAAGAAGGCCGAGATCCCGCGCGCTCCGCTGTCGGCCGGGCCGGTGCGGGCAAAGACCAGGTGGATGTCGGCCTCGGTTGCGAAGGTAATCGATGTCTTTTCGCCGGTCAGCACATAGTCCGAGCCGCGCTTGCGGGCGCGCAACTGGATATTGGCGGCATCCGAACCGCCGCGCGGCTCGGTCAGGCAGATCGACATGATCTTCTCGCCGCGCACCATCTGAGGCACCCATTCCTCGACGATGGGGCGCGGCGCGTGCCGTCGCAGGATCGCGGCATTCAACGAGACGTTCACCGGCACTTGGCTGATCGAGAAATCGCCATAGCCCAGGGCCTCGGCCACCAGCCCGACCATGATCGAATCGGCGCCGAGCCCGCCAAGATCCTCGGGCAGGTCGGTGCCCAGAAAGCCCAGCTCGCCCAGTTCGCGGATCAGGTCCCGGTCCAGCGCGCCGCGCTGTTCGCGGGCCAGATAGCCTGGCTGCAGCACTTCGCGCGCGAAGCGCATGGCCATGTCGCGGACGGCTTCCTGTTCTTCCGAGAATAGCATTTCCAGAATCCCCCTTGAAGTCGCGATCCGGCCGCATCGTGCCCGAAGTCAGCCAGAATTAGACGTTTCATGACATTATGCATGCTGACCATATTGTAAACCGTATGTCTATTGGAACTGGTCACTCAACATATGCTTGAGTATTATCGCGCGCAGGAAAACGCCGGTTATCCTCCGGCGACAGGAAACGGAGCATTTGCATGAACGAAAGGATTGCCATGAGCGGCAAGAAGGCGGCGGTCACGGACAAGACCGGGCGCGCCACGAACGATCTTCGGATCGGCTACTTCGTGCATGATGTTTCGCGCTTGCGACGCACCTTGTTCGACCAGAAGATGAAGCCCCTGGGCGTGACGCGCTCGCAATGGTGGGTGCTGGCGCAGCTTGGCCGGTCGGAAAAGACCTTAGGCGAGCAGGGCATGTTGCAGACCGAGCTGGCCAACGTCCTGGATGTCGGCAAGGTCACGGTCGGCGGCCTGATCGACCGGCTGGAGGCGGGTGGGTTCGTGCGTCGCATGCCGTGCCCGAACGACCGTCGCGCGAAAAGAGTGGTCGTGACAGAGGCGGGGCGTGCCACGCTGCGGCAGATGCAAAGCGTCAGTCAAGAACTCAATGCCATGATCCTGAAGGATATTCCGCAGGAATCCATCCGTCTGGCGGAAGAGGTCCTGGCGAAGATGAAGACCAATATCATGCAGGAACTGCATGGGAGCAATGGCGGAGAGGATGAGATGACGGAGGACGATCTCTAGGCGCGCCCAGCCTTGCATATCTGGTTCGCATGTATATGATAATCTTGCATGAAACTGGGGTGTCATGTCCGACTCGGAGCTTTTGACGGAAATTTCCGCGGAGGGCTGGGCCATTCTGCGCCTGAACCGGCCCGAACGGCTCAATACGCTGTCGGTTTCCCTGCGCAGGGCGCTCATCGCCGAGGTGGCCCGGCTCGAGGCCGACCCGGCGGTCCGCGTCCTGATCCTGACCGGGACCGGCCGGGCCTTTTCGGCCGGGCTGGAGGTTTCGGAATGGGACAGCGCCGGAGCCGCCGCGGCGGGTGCCTGGGTCCATGACCCGGTGGCAGCCCTGCGGGGTTTTTCGGGGCCGGTGATCGGGGCCATCAATGGCCTTTGCGTGACCGGCGGGCTTGAACTGGCGCTGGCCTGCGACCTGCTGGTCGCAGCGCGGGGATCGCGCTTCGCCGATACGCACAGCCGGGTCGGCCTGTTGCCGGGCTGGGGCGGTTCCGTTCGGCTCGCCCGCCGCATCGGTCCGGCACGGGCGATGGAAATGGCGCTGACCGCGCGGTTCCTGTCCGATCAGGAGGCGCTCGACTGGGGGCTGGTCAACCATCTGGTGCCGGCCGATGCGCTTTTGCCCACGGCCCTGGACCTGGCGCGGCAGAGCTTGGCGGCGCCCAAGGGCGGGGCCGAAGCCTACAAGGCCCTGCTGCAGCAAGGCTCGGCGCTGCCCTTCGAGGAGGCCTTGGCCCTGGAACGCGCCACGGCGATAGCGGTGAATTCCGAAGTGACGGCCGCCGAAATCCAGGCCAAGATCGCCGCCTTGCGAGGCAGGGGATAGGTTTGGGGCCAGCTTGGGGTCAGTCCAGGCCCTCCGCGGCAACGAGCGCCTGGAGATGAGCGACGAGCGGATAGCGCCATTCCCGCCGTTTCGCGGCCCCGATGATTTCGCCCAGTGTGATGCGCAGGTTGGTTTCCGCCCGGGCCAGGCGCGGCACGCCAGTCGCATCGCCCTCGTCGATGCACCAGGCGGCCTCGCGCAGAAGCAGCCGGGCGGCATGAAGCCGCGCCTCGAAAAGCTCCAGTTCGGCTGGTCCGGCGGCGATGCCGGCGCCTGCCGCGCTGCGCCGCGCGACCGCCGCATCCGAACAGCATGTCGCCAGCGCGGCGCCGGCCCGGCCAAGCAGGATCGCAGAGCGGAGCAGGATCTTCAGCGGCTGGTAGCAATCCTGTGAGCCCAGCCGGTTCAGGAACTCGCTTCGGACCAGCAATCGTGCAAGCCGAGGGCTTTGGCCGGCGGCCGCCTCGATGAACAGGAACAGGTCCAGCCAGGGCAGGGGAATGGTGTCTGGAACCGGCAGAAGCCCCAGCGCCGCCGCCTCGTCCAGCAGATGCTCCAGGCCTTCCGCATCGTCGCTTGCCTTTTCCACGCAGGTGGCCAGATCCTGGATCAGGTCGGCAACCGCATGCTGTTCATCATGCAAGGCAAAATCCATCGCGGGTCAGCCCTGCGCCCCCTGCTTGCGCTGGCGCAGATAATCCAGATAGGGGGTCGGCCAATGGGTCTCGAACTGTGCCGATCCGGCAATGCCATCCAGGGTCGCGGCGCAGCCCGCTTCGGTAATCGTGACCGAATTCCGCTTGGAACTTGGGAAGCGGATGGCCGAGAACGTGTGCAATTTCAGTTCAAGCGGTTCCGCGGCGCCATAGTCGATGCTCATGCTGGCGGATTGCTGCATCATCTCGGCATCGTATTCGGCATGGTCGCGGATCGCGGTGATGGGGCTGACTTTGCCGTCCCGCGCCACATAGCCCGCCACGCCGCGTTCGCCGCCCGCGATCCAGATCCAGCCGTTCATGGCGATCGACCCGTCCGGCGTATAGGCGGCCAGCCATTTCCAGTGCTGCGGCATGGCCCATTCGCGCAAGCCCCAAGAATGGTCGCGATGGCCGATCCGGCGGTCCAGAGACACGCGCCTGCCGTCGATTTCGAGCCAGCCTTGCAGGATTCCGCTTTGCTCGATGCGGTTCGCCGCCATCCAGGTCGGCAATCCGTCCGCATTGGCGTGATAGCTGAAGGCCTCGTGCAATGCGCTGAAACTGAAGTCGACCTTCAGCCGCGCGCCGGCATAGGACAGCGTCGAACGCTGGGCCGCCAAGTCCTGCCGGACCGACAGCCCGCCCAGACTGATGGTCGAGAAATCGCAGTCGTCGGGAATGCTGCCGGAATGGAAATCCACCACTGCCGGCGCGATGTCGGCGCCCCAAAGGCACATGTTGCAGCCGGCATTCCCGTCATCGGTCGCGAAGACATAGATCTGAAGACAGATCCGCTCCTCGGCCATGCTGACCTGCCAGAACAGCGAATCACGCATCTGGCCGCCCGGAGCAGGCCGGTGGCGCAGATCGTCCTCGGCGCGAACCAGGCCCGCAAGAGCGGGATCGAGGCGATGCAGGTAATTGGTTCCGGTCATGCGAAGCCCCTATGCCAAGACGGCCGGAGTGGCTTCCGGCCGTTTATGGTTTGCTAGCATATGATATGCATAATTTCAACCGCTTTGCGTATCGAACCCTGCGGTTCGGCGGCGAGCCGTGCCTGGCTCGCCGCCCCCGTCCTTCAGAACTCGAAGGTCGCGCTCAGGTGCAGCCGGGTGTTGTCCACCGTCTGCCGGTCGAACTGCGTACGCTTGTCCCAGATCACCTCTCCGCCCAGGGCGAGATTATCCAGCAGGTTGTATTTCGTCCCGACATGGACCGATTCCAGCTTTTTCGTATCGGTCGCCAAGGCACCGGCGAACAGGTCATAGCTTTGCGAGCCATAGGCCGCCAGCACCGACAGGTTGGGCTGGATCTTGTGGCTGATGCCGACAAGATAGCCGTCCATCTCGACCGCATTCCCGTCCGCATCGACATCATAGAAGGTCCTGCCGCCGGTCGGGCCGGCTTGCTGGCCGGCATAGCCGCTGAAGCCCATGATCGAGGAAATGCCTTCGCCGCGGGTATAGCTGGCCTGGATCAGCCCGTTTTCCCAGGGCTTGAAAGTCGCGCCGATATTCGCGCCCCAGCCGTCGACAGTGCCTTGGGCGCTGCGAAGCTCGCGATTGATATAGGCGAAACGCAGGCTGCCCCGGTCGAATTTCTGGCTGATCGCAAAGGCGGCGGCCGGCCGGTCGCCCCAGCTCTGGTAATCTTCCTCGATCGAGGCATCGACATGGGTGCCGGTGCCGAAATCCGACGAGTAGCGAATCAGCGGAACGCGGAAGTTCGCCGGACCTGCGGTGCCGTTAAAGTCCCAGACCGCCGGCGTCTCGTTCAGGATCGAGAAGGTCGACCAGGTCTGGCCGATGGTCCAGCCGCCGATCTGGCCATAGGCATGACGAAGGCGCACCGTGCCGCCACCACCGCCGAAGAAGTCGCCTTCGATGTTGAAGCGTAGTTTTCCGTATTCGGTGTCCTGTTCGGCGCGGAAGCCGAACAGCGTCTGATAGCCGTGAATCTGCTGGTCGCTATTCTCCGGGGTGCTGTCGGTGACAAGGGCGATCCCGCCGGACGACGGGCCAAGCCCGTAATTGTTGTCCATGACGGCGTCGACCTTGACCTTGCCATAGAAGCTCAGCTGCATGCCGAAACGATTGGTGATCTGCACCGGCTCCTGCTCTTTGGCTTCCAGCGCGGCGATGCGAGCCTCGAGTTGCGTCAGGGTTTCCGCTTCTGCGCTTGCCGCCATCGACAAGCATGCCGCAGTCAAGCCCACCGCGACCGCGGCGGGGGATCGATAGCTACCGAACATGTTATCTCCTCCCAGAGTATGTGGTGCGCCATGTTTCGGCGCACAAATTGGAGATTACATGTAAGACTGATAGTAACCAAGCAATTTATATTTTTTACAAACGATATGCTTGCATAAAAGCAACTATATGCTTGAATTTGAGGAGAGCAGACCGGACAGCAGAAACCGCGATGGAAGGGCGTTCCGCCGCGGTCACATTGCCTAGGGCCGGGGGTCAATTCCGTTGAAATATTGGCGGGCGCTTTTCCAGGAAGGCGACCATGCCCTCGACCTGGTCGGGGGTCCCGAACAGGGCGTGGAACAGGCGGCGTTCGTAAAGCAGCCCCTCGGACAGCGGGCCTTCCTCGGCGCGGCGCACGGCCTCGCGCGCCAGCCGCACGGCCGGGCGCGAATAGGAAGCGATCTGCCGCGCCGCCTCCATCGCCGTGGGCAGGACCTGGCCGTCGGGAACGACCCGGGCGACCAGCCCGGCCGCCAGCGCCTCGGCCGCATCCATGTTGCGTCCGGTCAGATGCATGTCCATCGCCCGCGCCCGCCCGATCAGCCGGGTCATGCGCTGCGTGCCGCCGATCCCCGCGATCACGCCCAGCTTGATCTCGGGCTGGCCGAATTTCGCGCCTTCCCCGGCGATGGCGAAGTCGCACATCATCATCAGTTCGCAGCCGCCGCCAAGCGCATAGCCATTCACGGCGGCGATCTTGGGCAGGCGCAGGTCGGCAAAGCGGGCCCATTCGCCGAAATAGTCCAGCTCACTCATCTCGGCCGCGGATTTGCCGACCATCTCGGCAATGTCGGCCCCGGCGGCAAAGGCGCGCTCGGACCCCGTGACCACAAGGCAGCCGATATCACGGTCGCGGTCCAACGCCTCGGCTGCCGCGATCAGTTCTTGCGCAAGCGCGCCGTTCAGCGCGTTGAGTTGCTTGGGACGGTTCAGGCGGATCAGCGCCACATTCCCGTCGCGAGAAACCTCGACCAGGTCAGGCATGGGCTTTCCCCCTTTTTACGAATCTGGGCAGCATTGCGGAGAAGTCCTTTCCCTTTCCGTCCTCGTCCTCGACGAAG
>NZ_VCBQ01000075.1:0-23642 GCF_006386455.1 Paracoccus sp. FO-3
CGCGACGCGGCCGCCGAACGCCTTTTCCCTGGGGTCGCGGGCGTGATAGCGCCGGGTCCATTCGGGGTCTTCGACGGTGGTGATCTTGTGCCACAGCGCCACGGTTTCGGGGCGCTGCGCGCGCTGCGGGGCATAGGAGCGTTCGTGGTGCCAGCCGCCATCCTCCAGCGCCACGGCAAAGATATACATGATGGAATGGTCCAGCGTCTCGCGCGAGGCCTTGGGGTCCAGCTTCTGCGGGTCGTTGGCGCCGGTGCCGATGACATGATGCGTATGGTGGCTGGTGTGGATCACGATTCCGTCCACCTGCGACAGGTCGCCGATCTGTGGCCCCAACCGGCGGGCAAGGTCGATCAGCGCCTGGCTTTGATATTCCGCCGAATGCTCCTTGGTGTAGGTGTCGAGGATGGCGCGCTTGGCCTCGCCCTGGCCCGGCAGCGGCACCTGGTAGCGGGCCTCGGGGCCGGAAAGCAGCCAGGCGATGAAGCCGTCCTCGCCCTCCCATGCCGGGCTGGGGGCGCCTTCGCCGCGCATCACCCGGTCCACCGCCTCGATCGCCATCTTGCCGGCAAAGGCGGGGGCATAGGCTTTCCAGCTGGAAATCTCGCCCTTGCGGCTTTGCCGGGTGGTGGTGGTGACGTGCAGCGCCTGCTGCACCGCCTGGTAGATGGTCTGCGCGGGCAGGTTCAGAGCCGTGCCGATGCCGGCGGCGGCCGAGGGTCCCAGATGGGCGATATGGTCGATCTTGTGCTCGTGCAGGCAGATGCCGCGCACCAGGTTCACCTGGATCTCGTAGCCGGTGGCGATGCCGCGGATCAGGTCGCGCCCCGAGCGGACGCAATGCTGCGCCACGGCCAGGATGGGCGGGATGTTGTCGCCGGGGTGGGAATAGTCGGCGGCCAGGAAGGTGTCGTGGAAATCCAGCTCGCGCACCGCGGTGCCATTGGCCCAGGCCGCCCATTCCGGGCTGACGCGGGTGGCGTCGGTCATGCCGAAGACCGTGGCGCCGCGCTGGAACGGATGGCACAGCGCCTGCGACAGGGCCTGCGCGCGGGCCGAGGCCACCGGGCGCCGCGCCAGCGAGGCCGCCGCCACCGCCGCATTGTCGATGATGCGGTTCACGATCATCTCGGTCACGGCCGGTTCCACCGCCACCGGGTCGGCCGCCACCTCGGCGATCTTCCAGGCCAGCTGCTGTTCGCGCGGCAGGTGTTCGGCGGATTTCCAGGTCCGCAGGTCATGGGTGATCATGGGTCAGTCCTTCGCTGGTGATGTTCTGGGCGATGGGCAGCGGACGGCCATGCGCATCCACCGCCACCATTTCGAAGCGGCCCGAGAGCGCCTGCCTTTCGGCCGCGCCCGTCGTCGCCTGGGCCAGGCCAAGCACCTCGACGGTCATCGCGCTGCGGCCGGTGCGGATGACGCGGGCGGTCAGGTCCAGGATCTCGCCCACGCGGATCGGGGTGGTGAAATCCACCCGCTCCGAGCGCGCCATGACGACCGAGCCGCCGGCGTGGCGGGTGGCGGCGATGAAGGCCGCCTTGGCCATCAGGGCCAGCGCATTGCCGCCGAACAGCGTGCCGTAATGGTTCGCGGCATCGGGAAAGATCATCTCGACCATGCGGGTCTCTGTGCCCATCGTTCCTGCCTTCGCAAAATTGGCAAAGCCATCTATCCACAAGGCGCATCTCCGGTTAAACTACTGAAAAAGCGTTGATCTGCGAAGGCTGCGCCTGCAAATTGCGAAGGTTGTGAAGATGACGAAAAGCTATATGGGCGTCCGGTTGCGCCGCTTACGCGAGGAACGCGGCATGACCCAGGCGGCCTTGGCGCGGGCGCTGGGGATTTCGCCCAGCTATCTCAACCAGATCGAGCAGAACCAGCGCCCGCTGACCGTGCCGGTGCTGCTCAGGCTGAACGGCGCCTTCGGCCTCGACGTGCAGCTGTTCTCGGATGCCGATGAGGCGCGGCTGATCACCGACCTGCGCGCGGCGCTGGCCGACCAGGGCGCGCCGGCGGCGACGGCGGAGTTGCGGGAACTGGCTTCGAACATGCCCGGCATCGCGCGGGCCATCATCGCCATGCAGGCCCGGCTGCGCGAGACCGCCGAGCGCGCCGACCTGCTGGCGGGCCGGCTGACCGAGCCGCAGGCCGCCGCCACCCCCGCCGCCTTCGAGGCGGTGCGCGACTGGTTCTATGACCGCCGCAACCATGTCCCGGACCTGGAGACCCCGGCCGCGGCCATCGGCTCGGCCCTGCCGCCGGGGCGGATGGTGGCGGGGCTGATCGACCGGCTGGCCGGGCGGCACGGCATCCGCATCGCGCTGGACGCGGGCAGCCTGCGCCGCTTTGACGCCGGCGCGCGCATCCTGCACCTGGCGCCGCACCTGACCGAGGGGCAGCAGGCCTTCCAGATCGCCACGCAGCTGGCCTTCCTGGAACAGGGCGAAACCATCGCCCGGCTTGCGGGCGATCCGGGGCTGGCCCCCGACGCCCAGGCGCTGCTGCGGATCGGGCTGGCGAATTACTTCGCGGGCGCGCTGGTCCTGCCCTATGGTGCCTTCCTGCGCGAGGCCGAGGCCGTGGCCTATGACATCGACCTGATCGCGCGCCGCTTCGGCGTGGGGTTCGAGACCACCTGCCACCGCCTGTCCACCCTGCAACGACCCGAGGCGCGCGGCGTGCCGTTCTTTTTCATCCGCGTGGACCGGGCCGGGAACATCTCGAAACGGCAATCGGCGACGGATTTCCATTTTTCGCGCATCGGCGGCTCCTGCCCGCTGTGGAACGTCTACGAGGCGTTTTCCCGGCCGGGAGAGATCGTGCGCCAGATCGCGCAGATGCCGGACGGGCGCAGCTACCTGTGGATCGCGCGCATGGTCAGCCATGGCCAGGGCGGCTTCGGCGCCCCGGTCAAGACCTTCGCCGTGGCGCTTGGCTGCGACCTGGCCCATGCCGACCGGCTGGTCTATGCGCGCGGGCTGGACCTGAAGAACCCCGCGCTTGCGACCCGGATCGGCCCCGGCTGCAAGGTGTGCGAGCGTCCCGCCTGCCCGCAGCGCGCCTTTCCCATGGTCGGCCGCCCGCTGGCCGTCAGCACCGCCGAGGCCCGTTTCGCCCCCTATTCCAGCGGCGGCTGAGGCCGCGGCCCGGCGCGGCGGGCCAGGTCCAGGAAGCCGGCGATGTAGCCGGTGGCCTCCTCGCCGCGCCGGGTGCCCAGGTGGATCGACTTTTCCAGCCCGGCGCCGATGCGCAGGCCGCGGACCGGCAGGCCCGCGCCCTCTTCGCGCAGGAACCAGTCCGGCACGGCGCTGACGCCGCGGCCGGCCGCGACCAGTTGCAGCATCATCTCGGTCGTCTCGACGTTGCGGTGCTGGCGCGGCAGGCAATTTCCGGGCACCAGGAAGCGGGTGAAGATGTCCAGCCGCGTCGGCTCGACCGGATAGGTTATCAGCGCCACGGGCACCAGGTCGCCGGGCTCGACATGGTCGCGGCCGGCCAGCGGATGGTCCTGCGCCACCGCCAGCACCAGCTGATAGTCGAAGACCGCGGCATAGGCGATGCCCGGCAGCGCCAGAGGGTCGGGGGTGATGAGCAGGTCGATCTCGTGCCCCAGAAGCGCCGCGATGCCGCCAAAGCGAAAGGCGCTGCGCAGGTCCAGGTCCACGTCCGGCCAGGCCGCCAGATAGGGCGCGACCACCCGCATCCTCTCGCGCCGCCATGCGACGCGCATCCACGACCCGGCGGTCAAGGCGCGCCCGGCGCCGATGACGGTGGCCTGGGCGGCCCATGCGCAGTCGCTGACCGACCGGCCGCTGAAGGGCATGCTGACCGGGCCGGTCACGATCCTGCAGTGGTCCTTTGTCCGCGACGACCAGCCCCGCGCCCGGACCTGCCGGCAGATCGCGCTGGCGATCCGCGACGAGGTGGCCGACCTGGAAGCCGCCGGGATCAAGGCGATCCATATCGACGAGCCGGCGCTGCGCGAGGCCTGCCGCTGCGCCGCGCCGATCAGGACGCCTATCTGCAATGGGCGGTCGAGGCGTTCCGGCTGTCGGCCAGCACGGTTGCGGACGAGACCAGATCCATACCCATATGTGCTATTCCGAGTTCAACGACATCATGCCCGCCATCGCCGCGATGGATGCCGACGTGATCTCGATCGAGACCTCGCGCTCGGACATGGAGCTGCTGGGCGCTTTCGGCGATTTCGACTATCCGAACGAGATCGGCCCCGGCGTCTGGGACATCCACTCGCCCCGCGTGCCGCCCGAGGCCGAGATGATCACCCTGCTGCGCAAGGCGGCCAGCGTGATCCCGGCCGAGCGGCTGTGGGTCAATCCCGATTGCGGGCTGAAGACCCGCGGCTGGCCCGAGACCGAGGCGGCGCTGAAGAACCTGGTCGCGGCGGCAAGGGCGCTGCGCAAGGGCGATCTGGCGCCCCTGCCGGTCGAGGCGAGGGGGCGGTCCCAGCCGGCCGGCTGCGGCTGCTCTGCCGCGCAGGGCTGAGACTGCCCCGGCTTCTTCCCCGTGGCGGCGTTTTCGGGGACAATCGCGGCTCTCCGGTGGGCAGGCCGGCGGTCACTGTCCAGGCCCCGGCTTGCTGCCCGAAACGGCGAAGCGGTGCTGGTCAAGCGCCGCAAGCCGTGCGCGGGACCAGAGGGGCCAGCGGCGGCTGTGCATCGCCCGCAGGTTCTCGTGCCGCAGATCGGTGAAGCCCGCACCGCCGATCAGATCGGCGGCGTCCCGCGCCCGCAGACCGGCGCCAAAGGGCAGCTGCGCCATGATCCGCCCATGGTCGCGCCATTGCGCGGGCGTCACCAGGCTATGGCTGTCCTGCATCCTGCCGAGCAGCCGGTCGAGCCGCGGCAGGGCGCGCTCGATCAGGCTTTGGCGGGCATGGTCCCCGTCGATGGCCAGAAGCCGCCCGCCGGGCTTCAGGATGCGGAACCAGTCGCCAAGCGCGGCCTGCGGCGCGGGCAGGGTCCACAGCAGGTTGCGCGCGATGATCACGTCGTAGCGGCCGTCCGGCTCCAGCGTATTCTCGGCATCGGCGGCGATGAAGCCGAGGCGGGCGCCGGCCTCCTGCGCCTTGCGGCGCGCGCGCTCGAGCATCGGGCCGGCGAAGTCGAGCCCGGTGACGGCAAAGCCCGCCTGCCGCATCAGCAGCGACATGGCGCCGGTGCCGCAGCCCAGGTCCAGCGCAAGGCGGCCTTCGCCGGGGCCGAGGTGACGCCGGATCAGCGCCAGCCAGGCGGCGGCATCGCGCGCGGCCATCAGGCCGTGGCCGGGGCTTTGGTCATAGGTCTCGGCCCGGTGGCTCCAATAGTCGCGGATGTCGTCCTTGACCGAACGGTTCCGCATGGTCCCGGCCGCGGCTCAGTCCGCTTTCCGCCGCCCGAGGATTTCCAGCATCCTCTGGCGAACGGCTTCGGGCAGGTCGTCGGGCAGGTCGGCCTCGGTCGCGGGCCTGTCGCCGACCTGGATCAGCATCGCCATGCCCATGGTGTAATGGGGCGAGCATTTGATGCCCCAGATGCCCTCGGCGTCCAGCGTGACCTCAATTTCCTCGTTGATCTTGCCGATGAATTTCTCGCCACCCTCGGGGATCATGCCGGCGATGGTGGCGGCGTTGTGGCCGGGGTCGGTGGCAAGGAAGCGGACCGTGTCGCCGGGCCGGACCACCAGGTAGTCCGGCTCGAACGGCATCGGGCCGGTGTCGTTGCGGTTGAGCATCCTGACCTCATGCAGTTCGGCCAGGGCGGCGGCGGGCAGCAGGCAGGCAAGAAGCGCGGCGCGAAGCAGCATTGGGATGTCCTTTCAGGCAAGGCGTTGGAAGGCGAAGACCGGCCGGCCTCCGCGGGGATGGGGGATGATCTCGGCCTCGACCGCGAAGATCTCGCGGATCAGCGCCGGGGTCAGGATTTCCATCGGCGGCCCCAGCGCCACGCAGCGGCCCGCGCGCAGCACCATGACCCGGTCGCAGCGCAAGGCGTGATGCAGGTCGTGCAGCGCGATGACGGTGGTGACGGAAAGCCGCGCGACCAGGTCGAGGATGGCGATCTGGTGATGGATGTCCAGGTGATTGGTCGGCTCGTCCAGGAGCAGGATGCGTGGCGCCTGGGCATGGGCGCGCGCGATATGGACGCGCTGGCGCTCGCCCCCCGAAAGCGAGGCCCAGTCGCGTCCCGCCATATGCGCCATGTCCACGGCGTCGAGGGCCGCCGCGACGGCGTCGTCGTCCTGCGCGCCCCATGGCCGCAGCGGGCCAAGCCAAGGCGTGCGGCCCAGCTCCACCGCGTCGCGCACCGTGATCCGCTCGGCCGTCTCGGCCGATTGCGCGACCAGCGCCAGCCGCCGCGCGATCTGCCGTCGCCCCAGCCGGGCCATGGGCCGGCCCTCCAGCCGGATCTCGCCGCGGCTCGGGCGCAGCAGGCCCGCCATCAGCCCCATCAGCGTCGACTTGCCCGACCCGTTCGGCCCGATCAGGCCCAGGGTCTCGCCCGGATGCAGGCGCAGGCTGATGTCGGACAGGATCTCGCGGCCGCGCACGGCATGGCTGGCGCCGACGGCTTCCAGGATGGGCGTCATCGCTGCCGGCCCCGGATCATGACCACGGCAAAGGCAGGCGCGCCGACCAACGCGGTGATGACGCCGATGGGCAGCACCTGGCCGGGAATGACGATGCGCGAGACGACGTCGGACAGCACCAGGAACACCGCCCCCGCCAGCGCCGTCGCCGGGACCAGCCTGGCATGGCGCGGCCCGACGAGGATGCGCATCGCATGCGGCACCACCAGCCCGACGAAGCCGATGGCCCCGGCGATCGAGACCATGATTGCCGTCGCCAGCGAGGCCGTGCCGATCAGCAGCGCCTGCGTGCGCCGCAGGTCGATGCCAAGCGACGCGGCGCTTTCCGCCCCGAAGGCGAAGGCGTCGAGCGTGCGCGCATGCCACAGCCCGACCCCCAGCGCCAGCGCCGCCATCGGCACCGCGACCCAGCTGTCCGGCCAGCGCACGCCCGACAGGTTGCCCAGCAGCCAGAACATGATGCCGCGCGCCTGCTCGGCGCTGGCCGATTGCGCGATGATCAGCGCGGTCAGCGCGTTGAACATCTGCGAGCCGGCGATGCCCGCCAGGATGATGACCCCGGCGCCGCGCATCCCGGTCCCGCCGCCGGCGGCGCGCGCCAGCGCCGCGACCAGCGCGAAGGCGGTCAGCGCCCCGGCAAAGGCGCCCGCCGACATGCTGAGCAGCCTTGCGCCGATCCCCGCCACCGCGACCGTGACCGCCCCGGTCGAGGCCCCGGCCGAAATCCCCAGCAGATAGGGCTCGGCCAGGGGGTTGCGCAGCAGCGCCTGCAGGATCAGCCCCGACAGCGCCAGGCTTGCGCCGCCGCAGGCCGCGACCACCGCCCGCGACAGCCGGTAATGCCAGATCACGCTGGCGTCGATCGGGTCGAGCGCCGCCGAGCCAAGCCCGGCCTTGACCGCCAGCACCTCGATGACGGTGGCCAGCGGAATGCGCGTCTCGCCCACCGCCGTGCCGAAGAGCAGCGCCGCGACCAGCACGGCGGGGGCCAGCCACAGCCAGCCCCGATTGCGCCCCGTGCTGCGGGTCGCGGCGCGCGGCCTCATTGCAGGTCGAACCCGGCCAGCGAGTCCGCCAGCGATTCCAGCGCGTAGATCGCGCGCACCGAGGGGTCCATCGCATTGGCCGGCATGGTCAGGATGCGGTCGTTCTTCACCGCCTCCATCTCGCTTGTCACCGGGTCCGAGGTCAGGAAATCGCGCTTGACGGCGATGTCGTCGGCGGGAAAGCGGCGGCGGTTCATCTCGGCCGCGACGATGAAGGCCGGGCCGGCCTTGGCGATGGTTTCCCAGCCGACGGTCGGCCATTCCTCGGGCGAGGCGACGACGTTCTGCACACCCAGCTTGGACAGCATCCAGCCCGGCACGCCATTGGCGCCCGCGACATAGGGGTCGATCTCGATCTCGGCCGAGGAATACCAGAACAGGCCCGACACGCCCTCGGGCAGGTCCAGCGCCTGCGCCCGCTCGACCGCCGCCGCCTCGCGCGCCTTCAGGTCGGCGATCACCTCGGCCCCGCGCTCCGATACGTCGAAGATCGCCGCCAGTTCCTCGATGCCCTGGTAAAGCAGCGCGGTGTCGAACAGGACCGAGCGCGCGCCGTCCATGCTTTGCGTATTGTCCTTGCCGACGCATTCGGTCGGCATGATCCAGCTGGGGATCTGCGCGTCGTCGAACATCTCGCGCGTGCCGACCGCGCCCTGCGGGCCGATCATCCATTCATAGGCCGTGACCACCAGCCCAGGCTTCTTGGCCAGCACGCTTTCGAAGCTGGGGGCGCTGTCGGCCAGCCGTTCGACCCTGGCGTCCGCCTCGGCAAATTCGGGCAGGACCGGGTTGATCCACAGCGCCGTGCCCGCCACCTTGTCGGCCAGCCCCAGCATATACAGGATCTCGGTCGTGCTTTGCCCGACGCTGACGACGCTTTCGGGCGCCTTGTCGAAAGTGACCTCGTGGCCGCAGCTGGTCAGGGTCAGCGGGTATTCGGTGCCCGCCAGCGCCATCGGCGCCAGGGTGGATGTGGCGATGATCGCCGTGGTGAGCCTCAGCATGATGTTTCCTTCCGCTACATCATGAACAGGCCGGATGAGCGGATGGAGACCGGGCCAATGCCGGTCGCAACCCCTCCCGAGCCGACCCGCTCGGATTGGTCAAACGTCGTCGGCAGGTCTCCTGACTGGCGGGTCACGGCAGGGATGCGGCCTTCCCATGGCACGGGGCCACAGTGGCGTTTTCGCATCCTGCTCGCCGCCTACAGTTGCGGGGGCAGTTCCGGTTCGGGGCCTTGCGACCCCGGCGGATTCCCTTTCAATTCCTTGCGGAAACCGACGCGCTCTCCCTAGCTGCCGGCGCGGGCGCTGGCAAGCGTCAGCATGGGCGCCCGGCCACGGCCTGCCGGCGGGCGCCTAGCCCTCCTCGAAGCTGAAGATGGCCAGGCTGCGCTCGCGCTCGTTCACGCGCAGGCGGCGGTTGATCGGGGCATGGGCGCGGGCCGAGCAATCCGGCCGCTCGCAGAGATAGCAGTTCAGACCGATGTCCACCGGCCGGCTGCGGTCGAGATCGATGCCGTCGGCATAGACCAGCCGCGGTGCATAGGCCACGTCGCAGCCCAGCCCGATCGCCAGCCGCTGCGCGGGCGCGCCATGGGTGCCGCCGGCCCGCGTCACCGTGCGCGCGATCGAGAAATAGCTGGCGCCCTCAGGCATCCGGATGACCTGGGTTTGCACCCGCTCTGGCGTCTCGAAGGCGGCATGGATGTTCCACAACGGGCAGGTGCCGCCGAAGCGCGAGAACGGGAACCGCCCGGCGCTGAAGCGTTTCGAGATGTTGCCGGCCCGGTCCACCCGCACGAAGAAGAACGGAATGCCCCGCGCCTCGGGGCGTTGCAGCGTGGACATGCGATGCGCGGTCTGCTCGAAGCTGGCGCCGAAGCGGTGGCCCAGCAGCTCGACATCGTAGCGCGCCGATTCGCAGGCGGCGAGGAAGCGGGCATAGGGCATCATCAGCGCCGCCGCGAAGTAATTCGCCAGGCTCACCCGCATCAGCGCGACGGCCGGCGGGTCGGCCAGTCCCGCCTCGTCGACCAACCGGGCGATCAGCGGTTCCTGCTCCAGCCGCGCCAGCAGCACGCCGATCTGGAAGCGGCGGCTGGATTGCGCCAGCAGTTCCGACAGCATCAGCTCGCGCCGGTGCGGGTCGAAGCGGCGCAGCTGCTCGCCCATGACCGGCGCTGGCAGGATGCGCACAGCGATGCCATGCGCGGCCAGCCGGCCGGTCAGCGCCATGTGCGGCTCGTTGCGGTGCAGCGCCAGTTCCTCGGCCAGCGCCTCGGCGGCACGGTCCAGCGCATCGACATGGTTGCGCCGGGCATAGAACCAGCCGCGCACCGCATCGACCGGGCGCGAGGTGCCGGCCAGCGCCTCGACCTTGTCGCGGTCGGTCAGCGGGTTGTCGTCGGCCTGCGGCTGCAGCAGCGCCTGGCGGTGGCTGTCATGCAGCCGCACGAAGGCCGCCGCGATCCGCGGCGAGGCTTGCAGCACCGCCTCGATCTCGGCGCGGGACGGTGCGCCCGCCTCCAGAACCGGATCCTTCAGCGCCGCGGCGAAATCCGCCGCAAGCTGCGCGTCGGTCGAGGGTGCCAGTTCGGCGATGTTCATGTCATAGACCTCGGCCAGCCGCATCAGGAAGCGCGCCGAGGCCGGGCGCTGGTCGGATTCGATC
This sequence comes from Paracoccus sp. FO-3, assembly GCF_006386455.1. Classification (NCBI taxonomy): domain Bacteria; kingdom Pseudomonadati; phylum Pseudomonadota; class Alphaproteobacteria; order Rhodobacterales; family Paracoccaceae; genus Paracoccus; species Paracoccus sp. FO-3. The sequence goes on from NZ_VCBQ01000075.1 coordinate 10,311, forward strand.
AGCGTGACATAGCTGGCCGAGACGCCCAGCTCGGCCGCCATCTGCGCCTGGGTCAGCCCCAGCGACTGGCGCAGCACGCGCAGGCGCTGGCCGATGATCAGTTTCTCGCCTCGGGCCATGTGACAAACCTTACAAGTTCTGCGGCTGCACGGTGACAAGACTGACCGCAACACCCGTTGTTTTCAAAGCAATAATGCACATGCAGCATGACATTACTACTGTGACATTGCGCCGTGAATCACAGGAGGCCGCCATGCCGCTCGACCGCAATGCCCCACCGCTTCCGCCCGTCGTCCTGCGCGCCGTGCCGGGCGCGGATCATGTCCTGACCCCCGAGGCGCTGGGTTTCGTCGCCGCATTGCAGGCCCGCTTCGGCCTGCGGCTGCATGCGCTGATGGTCGCCCGCGCCCGCCGGCAGGAGCGCATCGACCGGGGCGAGTTGCCCGACTACCTGCCGCAGACGCGCGAGATCCGGCAGGGCATCTGGCAGGCCGCCCCCGTTCCGCCCGCGCTGGAGGATCGCCGGGTCGAGATCACCGGCCCGGTGGATCGCAAGATGATGATCAACGCGCTGAACTCGGGCGCCCGGGTCTTCATGGCCGATTTCGAGGACGCGACCGCCCCCAGCTTCGCCAATATCATCGCCGGGCAGGCGAATCTGATCGACTATCGCGACGGCACGCTGGAGCATGACGACTCTGCGACCGGCAAGAGCTATCGCGTCGGCCCCCGCCCGGCGCTGCTGATCCTCCGCCCGCGCGGACTGCACCTGCCCGAGGCGAATGTGCTGATCGGCGGCCAGCCGGTCTCGGCGGCGCTGTTCGATTTCGGCCTGTCGCTTTATCACTGCGGCCGGGCGCTGGCCGCCACCGGGCGCGGGCCGTTCTATTACCTGCCCAAGCTGGAGGGCCATGGCGAGGCGCGGTTCTGGAACGAGGTCTTTGCCTTTGCCCAGGACCGCATGGGGCTGGCGCAGGGCACGATCAAGGCCACCGTGCTGATCGAGACCCTGCCCGCCGCCTTCGAGATGGACGAGATCGTCTGGGAACTGCGCGACCACATCGCCGGGCTGAACTGCGGCCGCTGGGACTATATCTTCAGCTATATCAAGACGCTGCGCAATCATCCGGCCTATGTGCTGCCCGACCGGGCGCAGGTCGGGATGGAGAATGCCTTCCTGGCCGCCTATGCCGCCCGCGTGGTCAAGGTCTGCCATCGCCGCGGCATCCATGCCATGGGCGGCATGTCGGCGGCGATCCCGGTCCGGGGCGATGCCGAGGCCAACGAGGCCGCCTTTGCCCGCGTCCGCGCCGACAAGCAGCGCGAGGTCGGCATGGGCTTCGACGGCTGTTGGGTCGCGCATCCCGACCTGGTGCCGGTGGCGCAGGCGGTCTTCGACGCCGCCATGCCCGGTCCGAACCAGATCCGCAAGCCGCGCCAGCAATGGCGCATCGAGCCCGCCATGCTGCTGAAACCCCATCGGGGCCGGATCACCGAGGCGGGCGTGCGGCTGAACATCCAGGTCGCCGTCGAATACCTGGCGCAATGGCTGTCCGGCCGCGGCGCGGTGCCGATCCAGAACATGATGGAGGATGCCGCCACCGCCGAGATCAGCCGCGCCCAGCTGTGGCAATGGCTGCGCCACGGCGCCCCCGTCGTGCTGGAGAACGGCGAAGAGCGCCGGTTGACCGCCGAATGGCTGGGCGAGTTGATGCAGGCCGAGATCGTCCGCATCCTCGACCGGCTGGGCCCGAACGGGTTCCATCGCGGCCATTACGCCAGCGCCGCGCGCATCGTGCAGGAGGCCGCGACGGCCGAGACCCTGCCCGATTTCATCACCGTCCCGGCCTATGACGTGCTGAACGCGCTGGACTGAGGCCCTCCATGGACCCGATCCGCACGCTTTCCCCCTTTGGCGGGCCGCTTCCCCCCGGATGCCCCGCCTTGCCGCAAACCGCGGCTGCCGATCCCCGAACCGACCCTGCTGAAAGGAAGCATCATGAGCAGAAAGACTTTTTCGGAAATCCATGCCGAGGTGTCGTCCCGCTACCCCTCCGGTCGAACCCCGGGTGGCGTTTCGGTCGATGACATCGTGCAGCTGCGGCTGCAGAACACCTATGACACGCATCTGGACATCGCTCGCGACATGGCCGGCGTGATGCGCGCGGACATGGCGGCCTATGACGCCGATGCCGCGCAGTTCACCCAGTCGCTGGGCTGCTGGTCGGGCTTTCACGCCCAGCAGATGATCAAGGCGGTCAAGCGCCTGCGCGGCACGGCCAGGGGCACCTATGTCTATCTGTCGGGCTGGATGGTCGCGGGCCTGCGCAACCGCTGGGGCCATCTGCCCGACCAGTCCATGCATGAAAAGACCGCCGTCGCCGACCTGATCCAGGAGATCTACGTCTCGCTGCGCCAGGCCGACGAGGTGGCGATCAACGACCTGTTCAAGGATCTCAAGGCCGCCCGGACCGAGGCCGAGCGGGCGAAGGCCATCGCTGCGATCGACGGTTTCGAAACCCATGTCGTGCCGATCATCGCCGACATCGACGCCGGCTTCGGCAATGAACATGCGACCTATCTTCTGGCCAAGGAGCTGATCAAGGCCGGTGCCTGCGCGCTGCAGATCGAGAACCAGGTCTCGGACGCCAAGCAATGCGGCCACCAGGACGGCAAGGTCACCGTCCCGCGCGAGGATTTCATCGAGAAGCTGCGCGCCTGCCGCCTGGCCTTCGAGGAGCTTGGCGTCGATGACGGCGTCATCGTGGCCCGCACCGACAGCCTGGGCGCCGGGCTGACCCAGAAGGTGCCGGTCAGCCAGCGCCTCGGCGACTTGGCCGCGGAATACATCAAATGGCTGAAGGTCGAGCCGATCACCGAGGCGAACCCGATCCGCGAGGGCGAGCTGGCGCTTTACCAGAACGGCGCATTCGTGAAGCCGGCGCGGCTGCCGAACGGGCTTTTCCCCTTCCGTGACGGCACTGGACGCGAGCGGGTGATCGAGGATTGCATCGCCAGCCTGACCCAGGGCGGCGCCGACCTCCTGTGGATCGAGACCGACACGCCCAACGTGGACGAGATCGCCGGCATGGTGGCCGAGATCCGCAAGGCGGTGCCGAACGCCAAGCTGACCTATAACAACTCGCCCAGCTTCAACTGGACGCTGAACCTGCGCAAGCAGGTGCGGGCGCAATGGCTGGCCGAGGGCCGGATCGGCGAGGCCGACTATCCCGACGGCAACGAATTGATGAAGCCCGATTTCGACGATACCGACCTGGGCCGCGAGGCCGACGCCCGGTTGCAGCGCTTCCAGACCGACATCTCGGCCCGCGCCGGCGTGTTCCACAACCTGATCACGCTGCCGACCTTCCACCTGACCGCCAAGTCGGTGGACGAACTCAGCCGCGGCTATTTCGGCGAGGAAAAGATGCTGGCCTATGTCAGGACCGTGCAGCGCCAGGAGATCCGCCGCGGCATCTCGGCGGTCAGGCATCAGCACGAGGTCGGCTCGGACCTGGGCGACAGCTTCAAGGAGATGGTCGCGGGCGAGCGCGCGCTGAAGGCGGGCGGTCATGCCAATACCATGAACCAGTTCGCCGCCGAATAGGCCGGATCAGGCCGCGGCCGCCTGCCTTCGGTGGATTCGCTCATCGGCCCCGGCCTGCTTGCGCCGCCCCTGGTCCTTCGGGGGCGGCGCTTTTACCGTGCCGCCCGGCGCGTCCTTGTTCAGATCAATGCCCAGTTGCCGCTGGCCGCCGCGGCGGCAAAGACCACGAGGTTCGCTGCCGCATGCGCCCATACCGCGTCGGTCAGCCTGCCGCGGCGCTTGTAGACAAGGGCAAAGGCCAGCCCGGCGACGAAGGCCGCCGCGCCGCTGTCATGGAGCAGCGCGAAGGCGGCCGAGGACACCAGCACGGCGCCTGCCTGTCCGGCCGGGCCGGGCAGCTTCAGCAGGTGGCCCAGCAGATAGCCCCGGAAGGCCGCCTCTTCGATCAGGGGCACCAGCAGCACGGTGCCGGCCAGGCGCAGCACGATCCAGCTTGCCGCCGCAAGCCCCAGCCCGGCGAAGGGCGGCGGGGGCGCCTCGCCCCCCGCGGCGACGCCGGCGGCAATCCACATGACGCCCACCGCGACGCCCACCAGCAGGGGCAGCGGATCGACGCGCCAGTCGAGCCCGGCCCAGACCGGAAGGAACAGGACCAGCCCCGCGCACATCGCCGGCACCCGGTAGGGATAGGCCGCTTCGGGATTGGTGAAGAACGTCGATACGAAAAGACCCGAGAGCAGCAATACCACCAGCGGCACCAGCATCGCGCTGACCGGATCGTGCCGGAATGCGGCCGTCCTTGCGCCAAAGGCCGGGCCGGCCTTTTCGCCCCGCCACAGCGCCGGCACCAGATGCGCCGCGCCGACCATCCCGATGCTGAGCAAGGTGAACAGCAGCCAGCCCGCATAGCTGTGAAAGGCATTGACCGCGAGGTCGGGCGATATGCGCGCCCCGATCCAGATCAGGACCGCGATGCGCAGCACGTTCAGGCCGAAACTGGCCAGCAGCCCGATCGGCAGCAGCACCAGGGCCAGAGGCAGGCGCAGGCGCCGCCGCTCGAGCGCGATGAAGCCGGCCATCACCAGGGTGATGAGCGCAAAGCCTTGCATCCCCGAGCATGGGTCGCCCACGCGGATGAGGAAATCGTCAAAGCCGATCACCATCTCGTTCGGGGCGGCCGAGACCCTTCCCGGCAGCAGGGCAAGCAGGCGCAGCACCAGCTCGAATGTGGCGGCGGTCAGGGGCGGCCAGCCCCAGGTGCCGTTGAAGAGACCGGTCAGTTCCGGCGAGAGCAGCGCGATCCCCATGGCCGCCCACAGCCAGGGGCCGCCCCGGCGAAGCACCGAAAGCCAGCAGGCGATGGGCGCGGTCCCGGCCAGCGCCGCCGCAACCGAAACGGCGGCGCCCGCCGCAAGGGCCAGGGCAAGCGGCGCCAGGCTGGCGCTCATGTCGCCCCAAAGCGCCGGCAGCAGCATGATCGCCAGCCCTGCCAGCATGGCGGCCGTCGCGGCGCCGGGCGACAGGCGGCCCGCACCGCTGCCGCCCGCGCCCAGGAAGCCGAAAAGCTGGGGCCGCGCGGTCATCGCCAGTCCGGTAAGCAGGGCCAGGGCAAGCAGCCGTCCCAGCCCCTCGCGCAGCGCCAGGCAGGCTTGCGGCGTCTGGAAATCCGTGCATTCGATCTCGACGAGGAACTGGTAGCAGAAGGCGACGATCAGCAGCTCGCCCAGCAGCAGGGCGGCGAAAAGGCCGAGCCTGCGCCAGCCGCTTGCAAGGAACGGCGCTTTCGGCGCAGGCGCTCCCGCCTGCCCATGATCCGGCCCGGCGCCGCCAACCGCCGCCGGGCCCGAGGGGTCGGCGCTGTCGGTCACGGGTTGACCGAGCGCCGGCGCCACTCCCAAAGCAGAAGCGCGACGATCACCGCGATCATCAGGACCGACGCGCCCGCGAACAGGTCGATCTCGGGGACGCTGTGGGGCGCGGTGGGGCTTGTCGGATGGGCGGGGCCGCCATGGCTTTCCGACGGATCGGCCAGCGCGAGGTGGGTGCCGGCGGCGGACAGGGTCAGCAGGACCAAAAGCGCAACATAGAACATCGAAACGGACCCAAATACCTAGGAAACGCGACAGCCGGACAAGAGCGTCGTTGACCAAGAATTCATCATGCAAGGAAAAGGGGCAACCTGTCAGAATCGCCAGGTTTCCGCTGTTCTGCCGGCCTGTTTCGGGTCAGGGCGGCAGTTCGGGGCGCATTTTCCGCAGGCGCGGCGAGCCTGCGATGGGTTCCGCCTGCGGCGGTGATGCCTTGCGGTGTCGCGGCCGGCCGGAATGATCCGCGGCAGGCCGGTCTCTGCGCTGATTGGGGTTGCCGGGGTGCAGGCGCTCAGTTGCGCAGGGCGGCTGCCGGCGACTGGCGATAGGCCAGCCAGGCCGGCAGCGCCGCCAGCAGCGCCGCGACCGCGACAAGGATCGCCAGCATCGCGCCATCCTCGGGCGTGAAGCCGACCGGCAGGCTGAAGCCGCGCTGCATGGCGAAGGCGCGCGACAGCAGGCTGGCGGCCAGGTAGCCGCCGCCATAGCCCAGCAGGATGCCAAGCCCGACCAGCACGGACAGTTCAAGCCAGACGATCCCGAACACCGCCGCCCGCGGCGCGCCAAAGGCCCGCAATGCGCCGATCTGCCGCCGGCGCTGGCCGACATGGATCACCGTCACCATCAGCAGCGCCGCCGCGACCAGAAGCTGCGTCCCGGCCGCGATGACCGCCAGCACCTGCCGGGCATCGCCCAGCGTCGCGTAAAGCCCGGTCAGGACTTCGCCCGGAAAGACCGCAAGCGTCCGGCCGTCCGCGCGATAATCCTGGCGCAGCCGGTAGGCGTCGGCGATGGTCTTGGGCTTGACCAGGATGGCCGGCAGGCCGGGCAGCGCGCCGCGATGCCAGTCCTCGTCCAGGGGCGCGTCGGCATCCATGCCGTGATGTTCATGCGTCTCCTCGTCCTCATGCGCGGCGTCGGGGCCGGCGTGGTCGTGGTCGTGGTCCTGATCGGGCTCAAGGCCCATGCCATGCACATGCCAGACCGCCTGGATCGGCACCAGGATCGCCCGGTCCCAGGGCGTGCCGGTCGGGTTCAGCCGGCCGCTGACCCGATACCGGATGCCTTCGTGTTCGTGCCCGCCCTGTTCGACCTGGCCATGGGTCGGCACGACCGTCTCGCCCGGTTGCAGGGGGACGGCCGAGCCGACGACGGCCTCGCCCTCGGTCCTGAACATCCCGCCCTGGGAAAAGCCGCCCGCGGTGCCCTCGATCAGGGTGGTGGTGGTGCCGACGATCGGGTAGCCGGCATGGAAGTCGCCGAAACCCACCGGCGCGGCCCATTCCACGCGCGGATCGTCGTTCAACTCGGCCAGCACCTCGCCCGGCATCAGGGGCAGGGCGGCCGGTTGCAGGAAGACCGCCGAAAGCACCAGCTGGGTTTCGCTGCCCGGCGCGCCGACGATCACGTCGAACTTCTCGGCGGCGCGCGCGCTGCCCAGGCGCAGCGCGCGTTCCTGCAAGCTGACGCCGACGCCAAGCGCCACCGCCAGCGCGACCAGCAGGACGATCACCACGGAACCGGCCCAGAGCCGCTTCAGGTCGGCCAGGACAAAGCGGATCATGGCCGCACCTCCTCCATGCTGTCCGACCGGACGGTGCCGTCCGCCATGGCGATCCGGCGCGGCAGGCGCGAGATCAGGCGCTGGTCATGGGTGACGACGATCAGCGTCGCCCCGGTCTGCGCGGCCAGTTCCAGCAGCAGGGTGGCGATGACCGCGCCGTTTTCGGGGTCGAGGCTGGCTGTCGGTTCGTCCGCGACGATCACGCCGGGATTGCGCAGCAGCGCGCGCGCGGCGGCGACGCGCTGCATCTCGCCGCGCGACAGGGTCTCGACCGGCTGGTCCGGCCGCGACAGGCCGACGCGGGACAGAAGCGCGGCCGCGCGCGCCCGGATGGCGCCGTCCGCCACGCGCGCCAGCTGGGCGGGCAGCAGCACGTTCTCCAGCGCCGAAAGCCCCGGAAACAGGTGGAAATCCTGCATGACCAGGCCGATATTGGCGCCGCGCCAGCGGTCGCGGCGGCCTTCGGAAAGCTGCGCGATGTCGCATTCGTCCCAGAACACGCGGCCCTGGGTCGGGCGGGCCAGGCCGGTGATGACATTGACCAGCGTGGATTTCCCCGACCCCGAGGGGCCGATCACCGCGACCCGGCTGCCGGCGGCGATGTCCAGCCGCGGGATGTGCAGGACCGGCGCGGGCAGGCCGGGAAACGAGACTTCGGCAGCGTCGAGGTGCAGGCAGGGCATGATGCGATCTCAGACCGTGGCATAGCGCGCTTCGCGCAGCCGCAGCTGGCTGACGAAGCCGGTTTCGGGGTCGATCCAGGAGCCGCGCTCGAGCCGGCCGACTGCCTCGATCATCTGGTTGGGCTGGGTAAAGGTCTGCCGCCGGTCCAGGTAGACCACGACGATGTTGTCCGGCCAGTCCGCATCGGACGAGCAGAAGGGGCAAAGCGCCATCGGGATCTCGGACAGGACGAAGAACTGCGCCTCGGCCTTCAGCGGCGGGGCCATGAAGCCGCGGATGCTGACCGTCTTGCCGGTCAGCAGCTTGACCTTGTCCGAGAACTCCAGCCCCAGCACGCCGTATGAGGCATAAAGCTCGTCGAAGGTCAGCGCGGGCGCGCGGGCCAGCGCCGGGACCGGGGCGCCCAGGGCCAGCAGCGCCGCCAGCCCGCCCAGGCAGGCCCGGCGGTCGGGACGGAAACGGATCGGGTCTTGGGGACGGGTCATCCTGCATCTCCGGCAAGGAATACGGTTCGGCCTGTCCGGGGCGGAAACCCCGGACAGGCCGCAAGGCTCACTTCTGCACGGTGCCGAGGGCAAAGGCGTCGGCCAGGATCTTGTAGACGTCGGACTGCTCCATATAGCCCTTGAACGCCTCGGCGCCGGGGCCGGCGGCCTGCAGCACGATGTCGTCCACGGCATGGACGGCGGTGTCGTTGTCCTTGGGCAGGTTGCCTTCGCGGAAGACCGCGCCGGGCAGATCCTTGTAGGCTTCGTTGGCGACATATTCGCCGTTCTCGTTCTGCACCGCCGGCTGGAACGGGCCGTCCAGCTTCGGACCCCAGGTCTCGTAATGGTCGGGATAGTTCGAGGCGAAGATCGCGAAGCGCCGCGCCACGTCGACCGAGTCGGGATAGCCGTCGCCATCGGCATCGACATAGTCGGGAAAGCCCGCCTCGTCATAGACGCCGACCTTCTGGCGCATTTCGTCGCCGGGCCGGTTGTCGTCGATGGTGCCGATCAGCGAGACGCCATGGGTATGGTCGCCCGTGACCACGATCAGCGTGTCGGGGTTGGCCTCGGCGAATTCGCGGGCCAGGGCCACGACCTGGTCCAGCTCGATGGTCTCGACCACGGCGCGATCCCAGTCCATCGGGTGGGACATCTTGTCGATCGAGGCGCCCTCGACCATCAGGAAGAAGCCGTCGGGGTTCTTCGACAGCTGGTCCAGCGCCGATTTCGTCATCTCGACCAGGCCGGGCTGGTCGGGGAACTTGTCGACGGTGCCCTTCTTCAGCTGGTTGCGGTCCAGCCAGGTGTCCATGTTGCCGGTGTGGAACAGGCCCAGCAGCTTGCCGGCATTGCTGCCCGCCGCCGCGGCCAGTTCGTCCTTGCTGGTCGCCAGCGCATAGCCGGCATCCTTGAACAGCTGGATATAGTCCTTGTCGTCCTTGCGCTTCGAGCCGGGGATGTCGGCCTTGAGGAAATAGGCCGAGCCGCCGCCCAGGATGACCTCGGGCTGGACGTCGTGGAACATGCCGACGATCTCGGCCTTGTCGGCGCGCTTGCGGGTATGGGCCACGACCGCCGCCGGGGTCGCGTCCTGCAGTTCCGAGGTCGAGACGACGCCGATCGCCTTGTTGGTGGTGCGGCGCAGCGCCTCGGCGATGGTTTCGACCCTGGGGTCGTCCAGGCTGTCCGGGGTGCGGTCGGCATAGACGCCAAGCGCGTTCACGCGGCTCTTGTGGCCGGTCATGTAGGCCGAGGCGGTGTTGGCCGAATCGGTGGCGATGGAATGGGTGGACGAGGTGCCGATGAAGGCCATGTGGTCCAGGTCGTCCATGGCCAGGCGGCCGTTGGCCTTGCCCTCGGTCATGCCCTTGGACATGATCCGCGCCGCGGTGCGATGCGCCACCGACAGGCCGTCGCCCAGGATGAAGATGACGTTCTTCGCCTTGGCGGTCTCGGCGGTGGAATAGACCTCCCAAGTCACCGACTTCATCTCGTTGCCGGCCTTGACCTCGACCGTGTATTGGCCCGGTTCGGCCAGCGCCAGGTCGCGCAGGATCAGGGCCGAGCCGAGGGCCGCGTCGTCCTCGCCCTTTTCCTCGGCCACGAATTCGGCCGGCTTGCCGAAGACCTCGGCATAGGGCTTGCCGTTCACGGTGACGGCCAGGTCGCCTTCGGGATGAACCTCGTCCAGCTCGATCTTGAAATCGAAGGGAGAGTTCACCAAGATCGTCGCCCGGTCGAGCGGATAGATCGTGGCGGCCTGGGCGGCGCCCGTCAGAAAGGTCGTTGCCGCAAGCATCGCAAACAGATTTCGCATGATCGCCTCTTGTGGGTTTCGAAAAAACGGAGGGTTTTCCCGCAAGGGCGGCCTAGTCCCCTTCTGTGGCGCGAACGTGACAGAATGGCTGGGTGGCGGCGCAATCTTCCCGAAAGGGGCGATTTTCGGCGAAATCCCAGCCGTTTCATTATGTTATATCATATCGATTTGACCGAGCCGGCATGGTCGGAGAACCCGTGGCACTCGGTTTGCAGGCGGACGGGTCCGGTGGCGGATGCCGGGCAGGGGGCTGCCCCTGCGCCATCGCATCGCGGCAAGTCCGATCCGCAAGGCCATCGGTGCGCAGGATGCATGGATGCCTCCGCTGCCGCCGACCCGTCGGTTCCTGCGGAGAAGGGGTCGGGATGGTCAGCCGGGCAGGGTGACGACGATCGCCCCGCGATCCGTCGCCACCACCGTATGCTCATATTGCACCACCGGGGCAGGGGGCTGGCTGTAGAGCGTCCAGCCGTCATCCCCCTCGGTCGCCCAGAGGCCGCCGGCCGAGAGGAACGGCTCGACGGTCAGCACCAGCCCCTTGTCGATGCGGCGCTTCTCGGTTCGGCTGGGCCAGGTCGGGATTTCCTCGGGATATTCGTGCAGCGACCGCCCGACGCCATGGCTGGCGAGATTGCGGATCAGCGTGTAGCTGCGCCCCGCGGCAAAGCGGCCGATGGCCCTGCCGATGCCGGCAAGCGGCCGGCCGCTGCCGACCTGGGCGATGCCGATCTGCATGGCGCGCCGGCCGTCGCGGCACAGCCGGTCCAGCGCGGGCCGAACGGGCGCGATGCGATATGTCGCCCCGGTATCGGCGAAATAGCCGTTCTTCGAGGCCGAGACGTCGATATTGACCAGGTCTCCCGCTGCGATCACCCGGTCGCCGGGAATGCCATGGGCGATTTCCTCGTTCACGCTGATGCAGGTCGCGCCGGGAAAGCCATAGGTGGACTGCGGTGCCGGGACGGCGCCCTCGCGTTCCAGCAGCGCGCGGCCGATCCCGTCCAGCTCGCCGGTGGTCATGCCGGGCTCTAGCGCCTTCGCCATGGCCTGCATGGTGTTGGCGACGATCCGGCCGATGTCCCTCAGCCCGTCGAGTTCGTCCTGGTTGGTGATCGTCATGCAGTGGTTTCCCTTGAGGCACGGATGGATGGGCCAAGGCCGGCAGGGAAGCGCCGGCATCCCCCGCATCGCCCATCCTACGGGGCTCCGCCGAACCTCGCCAGATGCTTCCGGGAGGTTCAGGGGGAATACCCACTCGGAATGCGGGATGGCGGTTTTCGCTGCGGCCAGCCGCGCGGGCTTTGCAGGTTCCGGCCAAAGCGGCTTTGCGGGTTGCAGGGGACGGGATGCCTTCAGGGCGCGCTGTGATCGAGGACGGCGCGCATCAGGCGCCGCAACTCCCCGTCCGGCTCGTCCGGCTCCGCCTTGGCCAGCGTCTCGGCCAGCACGGGCCATCCCAGGACGCGGACCGCATAGGTCGCCGCCCTCCTGTGCCCCGCCAGTGGCGAGGCGAAGGCCTTGGCAAAGGCATCGGCGACCCGCTGGTCGTAGTCCTGCCCCACGGCCGCCAGGGCCACCCGGACCAGTTGCCGCTCGCTGTCGTCACGCGCCAGCAGGGCAAGATGCTGGTCCAGCGTCCCATAGGCTGCGGTCGCGTCGAAGGCTTGCAGGATCGCGGCGGCGGCCTCGGGGTCGCTGGCCTGGGCATCGACATGGGCGATGCGGTTGGTCCGGTCGAGCGTGAGCGTCACCAGAAGCTCGGGGTCATGCGACTCCATCCAGCGGATCGTGCCCGCGGAATCCCCCGCCATGTCCGGCACCGTGAAAAGGTCCAGCGGCGTTTCCGCATTCAGCAGCCGGATCGCCTCGAACGCGCCTTGCCTGACCTTGTCGAGGTCGTCCTCGAGCGCGACATATCTGCCGAAGGAAAGCAGGTCGTCGTCATCCTGGCTCTGGGTCATGGGTATCGGCTCCTGAGGAAGGCGACCATGCTGGCGATGAGCTGCTGCGCCGCCGCCGCCTGCTCGGCCGGGGTCGAGGCGCGGCGGCCTGCGCGGCTTACGTTCGATAATGCCCATGAACGAAACGCCTGCGCAAGGTCGCGCAGGGCCTGGTCCTCGCCCAGCACCGTCATGGCGCCGGCCTGCTGCTGAAGCACCCGGTCGAGAAGCTTGAAGATATTGCCGGTGCGCCTGTGGCGGGCCTGGCGGGCACTCGCGATCTGGCCGCGGGTGAAGCTGCCCCTGTCCTGGCGGCCCCGGAAGTCCTGGTCGGCGGCGACCGAGGCGCCGCGCGGCGCCATCGGCGCATATTCGCCGCGCGCGGCCTCGAGCCGCGGGTCGATCATGCCGCGTTCCTCCAATGAGCGGGCGGTGGCGCGCGCCGCAAGCTGGCCCGGCGCGCGAATGGGTTCCACCACGTTGCGCAGCTGGCCCGCGTCAGGGCTGTCGAGATGTTCGGCCCGGAACCCCTCGTAGGCGGGCGCATTCGCCTGGAACAGCATCGAGGAACGCCGCACGTCGCGGATATAGGCCGGCCGGCTGCCCGGCATGCTGATCGAGGCGTGGAACGGCCCCGAGAACCTGCCGAACCTTGCCCGGCCCAAGGGCAGGGGCAACTGGCCCGGAGCGGACAGGAACCGGCGCCCGGCAAAGACGACATCGGCCTCGTTCAGGCCCGCGCCGGCCGTGACCTCGCGGCCCTCGCGCATCTGCCGCTCAAGCTCGGCCGACTGGGCGCGAACGGCGGGATTGGACGCCCGCTCCTGCTCGAACAGCCGTTCGGCCTCGCGCAGGATCGGCTCCAGTGCCCGGCCGATGCGCGCCGGGCTGAGCTGCGCGATGCGCCCCGCGGGGGACGAGGGGTTGATCCGGGCGACGATGGAATCGCCCTGCCGTTCCAGCGAGGTCAGGCGATAGCGCAGCCGCCAGAAGGTCAGCCTTGCGCCAAGGCCCAGGCGCGAGACGCCGCGCCGCGCCAGTTGCTGGACCTGCGGCTGGATCGCCCGCACCGCCCGGTCCAGCCGTTCGCGCTGGCGGCGCTCTTCCTCCTGACGGCGGCGGCGCCGGCGGTCGGCATCGCTTTCGGAACGCTCGCGCCGGCGGTCGCGGCCGCGATCCCGGTCCCGCTGGCGGCGGTCCGCG
>NZ_VCBQ01000076.1:0-23496 GCF_006386455.1 Paracoccus sp. FO-3
AACCCCAGCCGTCGCGCAAACCGGGGGGGCTTCTTGGGCAGGAGCCGGTTCCTGCCGGTTGTCGTCTCGGCCCGCGGTTCCGATCCGGGCCGCAGGGGCGAACCCGACAGGCGGACCGGGCATGCAGGAGCCGGAGGGCGCCGAAAGCGGCGCCGGTTCGCTGCCCGGCACGGCGACGACCGGCGGTCCGCGCGCCGCCCATGGCGCATCATCCCCGGCCCGGCGCATCCCGGATGCAACGATAGCGGCATGTCTTGCGACAATATCGTCAGCCGGCCCTGGCATCCGCGGCCGGGCAGGGCGGCCGAGCCGGGACATGCGGGCATCCGCTTCATGGCGCAGGCAGAGGGGAAAGCGTGCCGTCTGTCGCCGGCCGGGGCGGATCTGCGCGGTGGCAGGAATGGGCGCCAGTCGGCTTGCAGCGCCTTGCGCATCCGCATCCAGACGAGGCCGGGCGGCGCTGGGGAAAGGGTTCGGGTGCCCCGAGATGGCCGTGGTGCGGCGTTCGGGGCAGCGGCTGGCGAAGCACACCGTCAGGGCGTCCACCTGGCGGCCCTGCACAGCCTGGCAGCGCGGCGCGCATTCGGGCCGCGCCATGAAGGCCCTGGGGAAGCGGGCACGCACATCCGGCGCCGCCCCGCCGTCACCCAAGAACCGGCGGAACCCGGCGCGCGGCAGGCGCCGCCGCCGGGCCGGCGGCGGGATCGTCACCGCGCCGATGCCGCCGTCGACCAGCGCCCGGCCGGCGGCCTCGCGCCGTCCCGCCTTGGGGGGAGCAGGGTTTTCCATACCCTTTCATAGCCCCGGCGGCGATTCGCCTCAACCGAACTGGCCAGCAATGCATACCAAAGGATCATGGGTGGCGTTTTAGTAGACATAGATGAACAATCCGTGCCTGGCTGCCCGCCTGCGCAGCAAAAGGCCCCGCCGGGCGATTGCGCCGGCGGGGCCGAAAAGGAAGCTCCGGGATGCTTCCGGCCTTATTCCCGGTTGCCCAGGAATTGCAGCAGGAACATGAACAGGTTCAGGAAGTCCAGGTACAGCTGCAGCGCACCCATGATCGCGGCCTTGCCCAGGAAGTCGCGGTCCGAGTTGGCCAGCTGCAGATAGGTGTTCTTGATGTTCTGCGTGTCGAAGGCGGTCAGCCCGGCAAAGATCAGCACGCCGATCGCCGAGATGGCGAATTGCATCGCGCCCGATTTCAGGAAGATGTTCACGATCGAGGCGACGATCAGCCCGATCAGGCCCATCATCAGGAAAGTGCCCATCCCCGACAGGTCGCGCTTGGTCGTGTAGCCGTAAAGCGACAGGCCGGCGAAGGCGATGGCGGTGATCAGGAAGGTCTGGATGATCGAGAAGCTGGTATAGGCGGCAAAGATCCAGCTGATCGAGATGCCCATCACCGCGGCGAAGGCATAGAACAGCGTGGTCGCGCCCTGCACCGACAGCCGGTTCAGCGCGGCGCCGAAGGCAAAGACCATGACCAGCGGCGCGAACATCACCACCCATTTCAGCGGCGACAGATACAGCGTCTTGCCGAACTCGGTCAGGTAGTGGCCATTGCCGAGCGCCCATTGCGTCGGCGTGTCGGAAAGCGCCAGGCCCGCCATGCCCCAGGCGGCGCCGGCCGTCACCAGCATGCCCACGGCCATCAGGCCATAGACCTTGTTCATATAGGCGCGCAGGCCCTCATCCACGGCAGCCGAGCGCGTCGCGGTCCCGGCCGTGCGGATCGAATTGTAGTCTTGCATAGGTTCTCCCCGGTCGAAAATCGCGGTGCGGCCCGCATGGCCGACCATCCACGCAGATATTGGCAAAGCACGCCGGTTTTTCAATGCAGAACCGGCGGTTTTGGCCCTGGCTGACGAAAATTTCAGATGCTAACGATCACCTTTCCGGTCGAGCGCCGGCTGGCCAGCAGGTCATAGCCCTCGGCCAGCCGGTCGAGCGGCAGGGTGGCGCCGACATGCGGGCGCAGGCGGCCCTGTTCGTAAAGCGCGAACAGCGCGGCGATGTCCTGGCGCAGCAGTCCGGGATCGAGCTTGCGATAGCCGCCCCAGTAAAAGCCGTGGATGGCGATGTTCTTGACCAGCGCGTGGTTGAGCGGCAGGGCCGGGGGCTTGCCGCCGGCAAAGCCGATCACCAGGAAGCGGCCGCCGGGGCGCAGGGCGCCGAAGGCCGCCTCGCCGGGCGCATCGCCCACGGGATCGTAGACCACGTCGACGCCCCCCATCTCGCGCAGGGCGGCGCGCAGGTCGGGGCATGTCTCGCTGTCGATGCAATCCGCGGCCCCCGCCGCCCGCGCCACCGCCAGCTTGTCGGCCCCGCGCGCCACTGCGATCACCCGCGCGCCCAAGGCGGCGCCGATCTCGACCGCGGTCAGCCCGACCCCGCCCGCGGCCCCCAGCACGGCCAGGGTCTCGCCCGCGCGCAGGCCCGCGCGCAGCGTCAGGGCGAAATGGCTGGTGCCATAGGCGATCAGGAAACCCGCCGCCTCGTCATAGCTCATGGCGTCGGGGATCGGGTGGCAGCTTTCGGCGGGGAACAGATTGGCCTCGGCCATGGTGCCCTGGCCTTGCACGACGACGCGGGTGCCGGGCGCCAGCGCCACGCCTTCGCCCGCCGCCAGCACCTCGCCCGCGCCCTCGAGTCCGGGGATGAAGGGCAGGGGCGGCGTCTCCTGATACTGTCCCTTGGTCATCAGCAGATCGGCGAAATTCAGGGCGGCCGCGCGCAGGCCCACCAGCACCTCGCCCGGACCGGGCGCGGCCAGCGACAGCCTGCCCGCGACGGGAGAGCCGGCCATTTTGTTGATTTGCATCATTTTCCAGGTCGTATTCATGATTCCTCCCACCGCTTTCCGCCTGCCTCCGGCCCGGCTTTTTCCCATGTTTCCGGGGGGTTCGGCCAGAGGCTTTCGGTGCCCGCAACCGATTGTCTTTTTGGACAAGTGGCCATTATCGACCTCGAAAATTGCGCCGTTCTGATGTAGCGCCCGTTTAGATTGAGTGAGGTGTTACCATGAAACATAACGTGGATGTCCATGTCGGAAAGCGGATCCGCCATCGTCGATGGATGATCGGCATGACCCAGCAGCAGCTGGCCGAAAAGGTCGGGATCAAGTTCCAGCAGATCCAGAAATACGAGACCGGGATGAACCGGGTCTCGGCCTCGCGGCTTTGGGACATCGCGCGGGCGGTGGACGTGCCGATCAGCTTCTTCTTCGAAGGGCTCGAGGATGGCCAGGTCCAGAACTCGGTCGAGGGCGACATCCTGGCCGACAAGGAGGCGCTGCAGCTGGTGCGGGCCTATTACGCCATGCCCGAGGCGCAGCGGCGCCAGATCTTCGAACTGGCCCGCGTGCTGTCGGACGCGGCCTGATCCGAACCCGCCGCGTTCCGGGGCTTTCGCTTGCGGGATACTGCGGCTAAACCTGCGCCCGAAGCATATCCGCGGGGGCAGGTCATGACGAGCGCGAACAAGACCAATCCTGTCGAAGACGCCGAACGGATCGTCGCCGTGGCGCATCGCCTTGCCGATGCCGCGCGGGCCGAGACGCTGAGCCTGTTTCGCAGCCCGGCATTGCGGCCCGACAACAAGGCCGCGACCGGCTTCGACCCGGTGACGGAAGCCGACCGGGCCAGCGAACGCGCCATGCGCGCCATCCTGGCCGCCGAGCGGCCCGAGGACGCGATCCTGGGCGAGGAATACGGCGCCCAGGCCGGGCGAAGCGGCCTGACCTGGGTGCTGGACCCGATCGACGGCACCCGCGCCTTCATGGCCGGGGCGCCGAGCTGGGGCGTGCTGATCGGGCTCAGCGATGCGCGGGGCCCGATCTATGGCATCGTGGACCAGCCGCATCTGGACGAGCGGTTCGAGGGCGGGCTGGGCCACGCCCGGCTGATCTCGGGCCGCGGCACCGTGCCCTTGCGGGTGCGCCGCGGCGTCGCGCTGGCCCAGGCGACGCTGATGACCACCTATCCCGAGGTCGGCGACCCCGCGGAACATGCCGCCTTTTCCCGCGTCGCGGCGCGGGCGCGGCTGGTGCGCTACGGGCTCGACTGCTATGCCTATGCGCTGCTGGCCGCCGGCCATGTCGACCTGGTGATCGAGGCCGGGCTGCAACCCTATGACGTGGCCGCGCCCATCGCGGTGATCCAGGCCGCGGGCGGGGTCGTCACCGACTGGCAGGGCGGGCCGGCGCATGGCGGCGGCACCATCCTGGCCGCGGGTTCACAAGAATTACATGCCGAGGCGCTAGCCCTGCTCAAGGGCGATTGAGGCCCCGGCGCGGGCCCCCTATGGTGCCCCGACCGACTTTCCCGACCGCCATCCTCGTCGCAAGACCCGAACCCCGAGGAGCCAGCCGATGACCGAGCCGCGCGAAACCGACACGGATGCCCCCGAAGCCGATTTCCAGCTGAGCCGGCAGGACATCGACGCGATCAACAAGGCCGTGGACGACGGCGACGGCCCGGCGCTGGACGCCGCGCTCGAGCCGATGCACGCCGCCGACATCGCCGACCTGATCGAGCAGCTGACGCCGGCGCGCCGGCGCGAGTTCCTGCATCTCTATTCCGGCGAGATCGACGGCGAGATCCTGTCCGAGATCGACGAATCCATCCGCGACGAGGTCATCGAGCAGCTGCCGCACGAGGTGGTGGCCGAGGCCGTCCGCGAAATGGACAGCGACGACGTCGTCGACCTGATCGAGGACATGGGCGCGCCCGAGCAGCAGGCCATCCTGGCCGCGCTGGACGAATCCGACCGCGCCGCCGTCGAACGCTCGCTGACCTGGCCGGAATATTCCGCCGGCCGCCTGATGCAGTCCGAGGTGGTGACGGCCCCCGAGCATTGGAGCGTGGGCGAGACCATCGACTTCCTGCGCGCCGAGGAATGGCTGCCCGACCAGTTCTATCACGTCGTGCTGGTCGACCCGCGCCGCCACCCCACCGGCTATGTCACCCTGGGCAAGCTGCTGGCCTCGCGCCGGCATGTGCTGCTGGGCGAAATCCGCGAGGACAGCTTCCGCACCATCTCGGCCCGCCAGGACGAGGGCGACGTGGCGCATGCCTTCAACAAGTATCACCTGATCTCGGCCCCGGTGGTCGATGACGACGACCGGCTGGTCGGGGTCATCACCATCGACGACGCCATGTCGGTGCTGGACGAGGAGCATGAGGAGGACATCCTGCGCCTGGCCGGCGTCGGCGAGGACAGCGCGATTTCCGACACAGTGGTCGAGACCATGCGCCAGCGCGTGCCCTGGCTTGCGGTGAACATCCTGACCGCGCTGGTCTCGGCCTCGGTCATCGCGTTCTTCGAGGACGCCATCGCCCGGCTGGTGGCGCTGGCGGTGCTGATGCCGATCGTCGCCTCGATGGGCGGCAATGCCGCGACCCAGACCCTGACCGTCGCCGTGCGCGGCCTGGCCACCAAAAGCCTGACCCGCACCAATGCGCTGCGCATCGTGCGCCGCGAACTGGCGGTGGGCCTGGGCAACGGGCTGCTGTTCGGCCTGGCGCTGGCGGGCGTCACCTATGTCTGGTTCCGCGATCCCAAGCTCAGCCTGGTGATCGCCATGGCCATGGTGGTGAACCTGTTCGTCGCCGCGCTGGGGGGCATCCTGATCCCGCTGGGGCTGGAAAAGGCGGGGGCCGATCCGGCGCTGGCCTCGGGGACTTTCGTGACCACCGTGACCGATGTGGTGGGCTTCTTCACCTTCCTCGGCCTTGCCGCGGTGATCCTGCTGTGAGCGCGGACCCGGCACTCAAGCACGCGCTGCGCCAGGCGGCGCTGGCGGCGCGGGCCGGGGGCGGCGACGATGCCGCGCTGACGCGCCACCTGGTCGCGGCGCTGGCCCCCCATCGCGGCAAGGTGCTGGCCGGCTATTGGCCGATGCGGGGCGAGGCCGATCCGCGCCCGGCCATGGCGGCCCATGGCGGGCCGGTCTGCCTGCCGGTGGTGATCGGCCCGGCCCGGCCGCTGGAGTTCCGCGCCCATGGCGATCGGCTGGAGCCGGGCCGCTTCGGCACCCTTCATCCCCCCGCCGATTCGCCGCTGCTGCGCCCGGATGTGCTGATCGTGCCCCTGGCCGGGTTCGACCGGGCCGGGCACCGGCTGGGCTATGGCGGCGGTTTCTACGACCGCACGCTGGCCCGGCTGCGCGCCGAGGGGGCGGTGGTTGCCATCGGGCTGGCCTATGCGGCGCAAGAGATTCACGCCATCCCCGCCGAGGCGACCGACCAGCCCCTGGACCTGATCGTGACCGACCGGGGCGTCATCCTGCCGCAGCCGGAAAAATCGCAGGACGCGAGTGCGGGAACGAAGTTGCAACCCTGACGCCTTGCGGCTGGGGATAAGCCTGTGGAAACCGGGTGAGCGGCTGCAAGGAACCCTGCCAGATCGCTTGGCTTTTCGCCGCCGGCCGCGACGAGGCAGTTGTTAACAGTGCATTTGCAGCGAATCTCATGACGTCCCAAGGGTCGGGATCGGCGGCGAAGTCCAGCAAAAATTTTGATTGAAATGCGTGCTGTCTCGGTTCAATTTGTGGCCCAGGCTTTCGGCGCCACCAGATCTTGTGTCTTTTTCGACAAGTGATCCGGTCCGGCGGCGGGGGCGAAGATCAGGAAAAATGCTTCGGGGTGCCGTGCGATCCGGCCGCCTGGGCCCGTGCCTTGGCGCGGGTGGCGGCGGTCGGCATGCGGCCTTGTTGCGGATGACGGGGGACAGTCAGGATGCGGATCGAACGGCGCTTCACCACGGTCGAGAGCGGGGCTTACGGCGCGCTTTCCTTTACCACCACCAGCAGCGAGATCCGCAACCCGGACGGCACCGTCGTCTTTCGCAACGATGCGGTCGAGGTGCCCCAGGGCTGGAGCCAGGTCGCCTCGGACGTCATCGCGCAGAAATATTTCCGCAAGGCCGGCGTGCCGGCGCGGCTCAAGCGCGTCAAGGAAAAGGGCGTGCCCGAGTTCCTGTGGCGCTCGGTCCCCGACGAGGCGGCGCTGGCGGCCCTGCCCGAGGAGGCGCGCTTTGGCGGCGAGAGCAGCGCGCGGCAGGTCTTCGACCGCATGGCCGGCGCCTGGACCTATTGGGGCTGGAAGGGCGGGTATTTTTCCAACGAAGAAGACGCCCGCGCCTATTACGACGAGATGCGCTACATGCTGGCCAGCCAGATGGGGGCGCCGAACAGCCCGCAATGGTTCAACACCGGCCTGCACTGGGCCTATGGC
The DNA here is from genome assembly GCF_006386455.1 of Paracoccus sp. FO-3. Taxonomy (NCBI): domain Bacteria; kingdom Pseudomonadati; phylum Pseudomonadota; class Alphaproteobacteria; order Rhodobacterales; family Paracoccaceae; genus Paracoccus; species Paracoccus sp. FO-3. The sequence goes on from NZ_VCBQ01000076.1 coordinate 7,236, forward strand.
ATCGACGGCCCCGGCCAGGGCCATTTCTATGTCGACTACAAGACCGGCAAGCTGGTCCGGTCGGACAGCGCCTATGAACATCCCCAGCCGCATGCCTGCTTCATCCAGTCCGTCGCCGACGACCTGGTGAACGAGGGCGGCATCATGGACCTGTGGGTCCGCGAGGCGCGGCTTTTCAAATACGGCTCGGGCACGGGCACCAATTTTTCGTCCCTTCGTGGGGAGGGCGAGAAACTGTCGGGCGGCGGGAAGTCTTCGGGGCTCATGGGCTTCCTGAAGATCGGAGACCGCGCAGCCGGCGCGATCAAGTCGGGCGGAACGACCCGGCGCGCGGCAAAGATGGTGATCTGCGACATGGATCACCCCGACATCGAGCAGTTCATCAACTGGAAGGTCATCGAAGAACAGAAGGTCGCCTCGCTGGTGGCGGGTTCGAAGATGCATGAGCGCGAGCTGAATGCCATCTTCGCCGCCATCCGCGCATGGGACGGCAGCGCCGAAGATGCCACCGATCCCGCCCGGAACGCCGCGCTGAAGGCGGCGATCCGCGGGGCGAAGCGCGTGATGATCCCGGAGACCTATATCAACCGGGTTCTTCAATATGCCCGCCAGGGCTTTGATTCCATTGAGTTCCCGACCTATGATACCGATTGGGACTCGGAAGCCTATGTCTCGGTCTCGGGGCAGAACTCGAACAACTCGGTGCGGGTGACGGATGCCTTCCTGCGCGCCGTGCGCGACGACCTGCCCTGGGAGCTGGTGCGGCGCACCGACGGGCGGGTGACGAAGACCGTCTCGGCGCGCGAGCTGTGGCAGCAGATCGGCCATGCCGCCTGGGCCTGCGCCGATCCGGGCATCCAGTTCCACGACACGATCAATGCCTGGCACACCTGCCCCGAGGACGGGCCGATCCGCGCCTCGAACCCGTGCAGCGAATACATGTTCCTGGACGATACCGCCTGCAACCTCGCGTCGATGAACCTGCTGAGCTTCTGGCAGGACGGCGAGTTCGACGCCGACGGCTATGTCCATGCCTGCCGGCTGTGGACGGTGACGCTGGAAATCTCGGTGATGATGGCGCAGTTCCCCAGCCGCGAGATCGCGCAGCGCAGCTATGACTTCCGCACGCTGGGGCTGGGCTATGCCAATATCGGCGGGCTTCTGATGAACATGGGGCTGGGCTATGACAGCGAGCAGGGCCGGGCGCTGTGCGGCGCGCTGAGCGCGATCATGACCGGCGTCTCCTATGCCACCTCGGCCGAGATGGCGGCGGAGCTGGGGCCGTTCCCCGGCTATGGCAAGAACGCCGGGCACATGCTGCGGGTGATCCGCAACCATCGCGCGGCGGCTTACGGGACCGGCGCCTATCAGGGCGTAAACGTGGCCCCGGTGGAGCTGGACGCCGCGAATTGCCCCGACCCGCGGCTGGTGGCCCTGGCGCAGGGCGCCTGGGACGAGGCGCTGACCCTGGGCGAGGAGCACGGCTATCGCAACGCCCAGGCGACGGTGATCGCGCCCACGGGCACCATCGGGCTGGTGATGGATTGCGACACCACCGGCATCGAGCCGGATTTCGCGCTGGTGAAGTTCAAGAAGCTGGCCGGCGGCGGCTATTTCAAGATCATCAACCGCTCGGTTCCCGCGGCGCTGGAGGCGCTGGGTTACGGCTCGGCCCAGATCGAGGAGATCATCGCCTATGCCGTGGGCCATGCGAGCCTGGGCAATTGCCCTGGCATCAACCATGCCAGCCTGGTCGGCCACGGCTTCGGCCCGCGCGAGCTGGAAAAGATCGACGCGGCGCTGGCATCGGCCTTCGACATCCGCTTCGTCTTCAACCAGTGGACGCTGGGCGAGGCCTTCTGCCGCGAGACGCTGGGCATCCCGGCCGACAGGCTGAACGACCCAAGCTTCGACCTGCTGCGGCACCTGGGCTTCACGCGGGCGCAGATCGAGGCCGCCAACGACCATGTCTGCGGGACCATGACGCTGGAGGGCGCGCCGCATCTGAAGCCGGAACATTACCCGGTCTTCGACTGCGCCAATGCCTGCGGCAAGAAGGGCACCCGCTACCTGTCGGTGGACAGCCATATCCGCATGATGGCGGCGGCGCAGAGCTTCATCTCGGGCGCGATCTCCAAGACCATCAACATGCCCAACAGCGCAAGCATCGCCGATGCGCTCGCAGCCTATGAGCTGAGCTGGTCGCTGGGCATCAAGGCGAATGCGCTTTATCGCGACGGCTCGAAACTGTCGCAGCCGCTGGCCTCGGCGCTGGTCGAGGACGACGAGGAGGCCGAGGAGATCCTGGCCAGCGGCAGCTTGCAGGAAAAGGCCGTGGTCATCGCCGAGAAGGTGGTCGAGAAGATCATCGTCAAGGAAGCCGTGCGCAGCCATCGCGAAAAGCTGCCGCAGCGCCGCAAGGGCTATACCCAGAAGGCGATCATCGGCGGGCACAAGGTCTATCTGCGCACCGGCGAATATGACGACGGCAAGCTGGGCGAGATCTTCATCGACATGCACAAGGAAGGCGCGGGCTTCCGGGCGATGATGAACAATTTCGCCATCGCCGTGTCCGTGGGCCTGCAATACGGCGTGCCGCTGGAGGAATTCGTCGATGCCTTCACCTTCACCCGCTTCGAGCCGGCGGGTATGGTGCAGGGCAATGACAGCATCAAGAACGCGACCTCGATCCTCGACTATGTGTTCCGCGAACTGGCCGTGTCCTATCTGGACCGCACCGACCTGGCGCATGTGAAGCCGCAGGGCGCGCGCTTCGACGACCTTGGCGGCGGCGAGGCCGAGAGCCAGCCCAATGTCGCCCCGGTCAGTGAAGGCGCCTCGCGCTCGCTCGAGATGCTCAAGCAGATCAGCTCGACCGGCTATCTGCGCAAGCGCCTGCCGCAGGATCTGGTGGCGCTGCAATCCGGGGTCTCGGTCGCCGCGGTGGCGACGGCCGAGGGGGCCGCGGCCGCGGTGGGCGTCGTCGCCATGGATGCGCGCACCAAGGCGCGGATGCAGGGCTACGAGGGCGATCCCTGCGGCGAATGCGGCAATTACACGCTGGTGCGCAACGGCACCTGCATGAAGTGCAACACCTGCGGCGCGACCAGCGGTTGCAGCTGAGGCGATCGGGGTCCGGGCGCGGAAACGGCGGCCGGACCCTGGCCAGGACGAAAGGCAGGACATGGAACTGATCGTCGGCACCAGGCGCATCGCCGCCGCCGCCATCCATCCGATCCCCGGCGGGGTCGAGGCCGAGTTGCGGGGCGACGCGGTCCTGCCCTTGCTGGACGCGACCTTTCACGGCGCCGGCCGGGTCGAGATCCTGGGCGGCGGCATGGACCGCCGGCCGATGGACGTGGCCGGCATCGAGATGCGCGGCGCCTCGACCCTGGTCACGCTGCTTTGCGCGGGCGAGGCGGCGGCGCTGCACTGAAGGATCATCGCTGCGATGAAACCTGTTCCGCGTCCTTTGGCCGCGGAACTTTTTTATGCTCAGGCGCTTGCGCCCGGCATTGCCTGCAAGTCACGATCAGTTCATCCTTTGCGAGCGTGGTTCATTTGCAACGGGCTCGAAAATCCCTTTGAACATGAGCATATTGCCAGGAGACCGGGTAGCGCCGCCCCGGCATGGAAGGAGACAATCCAGATGAACAGACCCTCTTCCCGCCATTTCCTGACCGCTTCGGGGCTTGCGCTGCTGATGGCCCTGACGCCGGCCGTCGCGCAAGAGCCGGCGACGCCCGGCGCCGATGCCGCGCAGGAGGCCGCGAACAGCAACCAGCCGCTGACCGCACCCGACAGCCAGGCCCGCCAGCAGCAGGTCATGCCCGAAAGCTTTGCCGACCTGGTCGAGAAGGTCAGCCCGGCCGTCGTCAACATCACCACCACCTCGACCGTCTCGACGCCGCTGGTGCGCGGGCCGCAACTGCCCGAGGGCAGCCCGTTCAGCGACCTGTTCCGCGAATTCGGCTTTCCGGGCTTCCCGCCGGGCGAGGGCAATCCCTTCCAGCGCGGGCCGCAGCAGCGCGAGCAGCGCTCGAACGCGCTGGGGTCGGGCTTCGTGATCTCGCCCGACGGGCTGATCGTGACCAACAACCATGTCATCGACGGCGCCGACGCGATCGAGGTCGAGTTCTTTTCCGGCAAGCGGCTGCCCGCCAAGGTGATCGGCAAGGACGACAAGACCGACATCGCCGTGCTGAAGGTGGAAAGCAGCGACGCCTTGCCCTTCGTCAAGTTCGGCGACAGCGACCGGGCGCGGGTGGGCGACTGGGTTCTGGCGCTCGGCAACCCGCTGGGGCAGGGCTTCTCGGCCTCGACCGGGATCGTCTCGGCCCGCAACCGGGCGCTTTCGGGCACCTATGACGATTTCATCCAGACCGATGCGGCGATCAACCGCGGCAACTCGGGCGGGCCGCTGTTCAACATGGACGGCGAGGTGATCGGGGTGAACACCGCGATCCTGTCGCCCAACGGCGGCTCGATCGGCATCGGCTTCTCGATGGCCTCGAACGTGGTCAGCAAGGTGGTCGAGCAGCTCGAGGAGTATGGCGAGACCCGGCGCGGCTGGCTGGGCGTCAAGATCCAGCCTGTGACCGACGACATCGCCGAATCGCTGGGCCTGGCCGAGGCCAAGGGTGCCATGGTCACGGATGTTCCCGCCGGCCCCGCCGCCGATGCCGGGATGAAGGCGGGCGATGTGATCACCCGCTTTGCCGGCGGCGCGGTCGAGGATCCGCGCGACCTGGTGCGCCGGGTGGCCGATGCGCCGGTGGGCGAGGCGGTCGAGGTCGTGGTCCAGCGCGACGGCGAGCCGGTCGAGCTGAAGGTGACGCTGGGCCGGCGCGAGTTGGCCGAGGGCACCGGCGGCGGCAAGGTGGACAGCGCCGAGGAATCGGCCAGCGACCTGATGGGCATGACGCTGGCGCCGCTGACGCCCGAGATCGCCGCCGAACTGGGGGTGTCGCGCGACATGCAGGGGCTGGTGGTGCAATCGGTCGAACCGACCGGGGCCGCCGCCGACAAGGGGCTGGCCGCGGGCGATGTCATCACCGAGGCCGGCCAGCAGCCGGTCGCCACGCTGGCCGACCTGGAGGCGCGCATCAAGGAGGCGCGCGATGCCGGGCGCAAGTCGATCCTGGTCATGGTGCGCCGCGCCGGCGAGCCGCGCTTCGTCGCCCTGCCGGTGGGATGAGCGCATGAAAAAGGGCCGGGGATGACCCGGCCCGTCCTTTGGTCGGGGCGCCCTGCGGCGCCCCGTTTTCGTTGCGGCTTACTGCTGCTGCGGCGCCGCGGCCGGGGCGGCTGCGGGCGCCGGGGCCGGGGCCGGCGCGGCGGCGAGGCCCTTGTTCGCCTCGGCCAGCGCGTTCATGCCGGCGGTGAAGCCGGTCAGCGACAGCGGCAGCTTGACCATTTGCTCCTGCGGCGCGCCGAAGGGTAAAAGCGACAGGGTTGCGGCCTTGCCGCGCTTCAGCGGGCCCAGGTCGGATTCGGCCAGGCCCACGCGCGACACGCAGCCGACCTGCGCGCAGAGCAGGAAGGGATAGCGCGATTCCTTGCCGGCATCGACTTGCAGCCCCACCCCGGCCTGGAGGTCGGTCTCCAGGGGCGCGATGAAGGTGATGACGGCCTGGACCTCGCCGGTCATCGGGATGACCGAAGCCTCGGCCACCGGCGAATCCTTGTCGTCCCTGAGCAGCTGGTAAAGCTCGCAGGGATCCTTGCCGTCCTGCGTCTTCATGCAGCGCAGCGTCCAGTCGCCATGGGTCGCCCTGGCATAGGGCTGGCCGACCTGCGGCTCGCCGTTGCCGGCGGCCTCGGCGGCAGGCGCTTCGGCGGCGGGGGCTTCAGCGGCGGGTGCCTCGGCTGCGGGGGTTTCGGCGGCGGGCGCTTCGGTGGCGGCCTCGGCTGCGGGGGCTTCGGCCGCAGGGGCCTCGGCTGCCGGCTGGGCCGGGGTCTGGGTGCTTGCGTCCTGCGCCATCACGCCGGCGGCGCTGCCTGCCAGCGCAACAAGGGCGGCAACCAGTGCCGCGGATGTCCTGTTGACCATGTTCTCTTCCTTTGGTCCATGCATCGGCCCCGGTCCTAACATGGGCATCGCGCCTTGTCAGGGCGGATCGCATCGCGCGGCGTCACCTTTGCGTTGGCATGGATGCGGGACGCCGCAAACACAAGGATCCGGGGCGCGCAAGACCGCTGCCCCGGATCCCATGGCTTACCTTCCCTGCCGGACTGGCCGGTCATCATTGCGCGGAAGGCTAGATGCAGCGGGACAGGCCGTCAACTGTCCTAAAGGTCAAATATGACATCGCCGCGACGCATGCGCCATCTGACCGCATCGCAGGCAGCCTGGGCGAAAAAATGCCGCGCCCGAAGGCGCGGCAGTCCAACAGGGAGGAAGCCGGCCATCCGCCGATGCGGGGTCCGGCAAGGAACAGACTGGCACAAAATCCTTGCGATTGTATTGTCCTTTCGTCCTAGCCTTGCGCTTTTTTGCCGATCCGTGGAGGAAACATGACAGGCATCGTCGATCTGGACGCCGGAACCGTCTTCGTGGGCGGCGGCGGCCCCGGCCACGCCCAGCCGCAAAACCTGCTGCTGAAATATGCCAATCGCCACGGGCTGATCGCCGGCGCGACCGGAACCGGCAAGACGGTGACGCTGCAAACCCTGGCCGAATCGTTTTCCCGCGCCGGCGTGCCGGTGTTCATGGCGGATGTGAAGGGCGACCTGGCCGGCATCGCCCGGCCCGGCGATCCGAACGGCAAGCTGCATGGCCCCTTCCAGGCCCGCAGCGAAACCATCGGCATGGCGCTGGACTACCAGGATTTCCCCGTCACCTTCTGGGACATCTGGGGCGAACGCGGCCACCCGGTCCGCACCACCCCGGCCGAGATGGGCCCCCTGCTTCTGTCGCGGCTGCTGGGGCTGACCGATGCGCAGGAGGGGGTGATGAACATCGCCTTCCGCGTCGCCGACGAGCAGGGGTTGGCGCTGCTGGACATGAAGGACTTGCAGGCCATGCTGGTCTGGGTCGGCCAGAACGCCAAGGACCTGTCGCTGAAATACGGCAATGTCTCGACCGCCTCGGTCGGTGCGATCCAGCGCGCGCTGATGGTGCTGGAGAACGAGGGCGGCGCCCGGCTGTTCGGCGAGCCGGCGCTGGAACTGGCCGACATGATGCGGCTGGATGCCTCGGGCAAGGGCATGGTCAACATCCTGTCGGCCGAGCGGCTGATGAATGCGCCGCGGCTTTATGCCACCTTCCTGCTGTGGCTGATGTCCGAGCTTTTCGAGCAATTGCCCGAGGTGGGCGACCCGGACAAGCCGCGCATCGCCTTCTTCTTCGACGAGGCGCATCTGCTGTTCGACGACGCGCCGCCGGCGCTGGTGGACAAGATCGAGCAGGTGGCGCGTCTGATCCGCTCCAAGGGCGTCAGCCTGTGGTTCATCAGCCAGAACCCGGCCGACCTGCCGGATGCGGTGCTGGGGCAATTGGGCAACCGGGTCCAGCACGCGCTGCGCGCCTTTACCGCCAAGGACCAGAAGGCGCTGCGGCTGGCGGCGCAGAACTATCGCCCGAACCCCGATTTCGACACCGCCGAGGCGATCCAGGCCGTCGGCACCGGCGAGGCGGTTACGTCCCTGCTGGAGGCCAAGGGCGTGCCGGGCATCGTGCAGCGCACCCTGATTCGCCCGCCGCTGTCCCAGCTCGGCCCGATTTCGGATGCCGAGCGGGCGGCGATCAACGCGGCCTCGCCCATGGCGCTGAAATACGGCCGGGCGCTGGACCGCGAATCGGCGGCCGAGATCCTGGCCAAGCGCGCCGAGGCGGCGGCCGCGGACAGCGCCGGGGCAGGGGCCAAGGGCGCGGACGACGACCTGTGGCAGATGGACCGCGAATATACCCGCGCGCGCCGCTATGACCCCGGCCTGCGGGTTCCGGCCGAGCCCAAGCCGCGCGCGCGCAGCTCGAACAGCGATTCGATCGCCGTGACCTTCGGCAAGAGCCTGGCCCGGCAACTGGGCACCAGGACCGGGCAGGCACTGGTGCGCGGCGTGCTGGGTTCCTTGTTCAGGGGCAAGTGACCCGGTTCGGCACCGCGCGGGGCGCGGCCTCGGCCGTCTCGGCCAGGATCGCGATCAGCAGCATGACGTGGCGGTGCATGTCGTAGCCGGCCTGGCCGCTGCGGCGGATCAGGTCAAGCCGCTCTTCTTCGGCCAGAAGCCGCGGCAGGGCGATGCCCGCGGGCGGCGGCGCGTCGCATTTCAGCACCCGGCGCAGGTCGCGCCGGCGGCTCCAGCCTGCCAGCCCGGCCCTGGCGGCGCGCACCAGCAGGCGCGGGCGGCGCAGAGGCGACTGGCCCAGGCGCGGCTGAAAGGCGATCACATTGCTCATCATCGTCATGGCGGTTTCCTCTGCCGGTCGAATCCGGTGGAATTATTTGCAACCTTGGGATGTGTTGCGCCGCCCGCCCGTGCTGCGCGCGCCGCAGCAAGGAATCGTTAGGAATTCTTAGCAAATACTGCCGCACCCCGCCGTGGTCCCGCTGTGCCGGACCGGGGCGGAGATACAACCCATCGGCGAGCCTCTGCCCGCTCGTCTGCAGGAAGCGAAGGAATGACCATGACGATTTTGACGGGAGATTTCGCGCCGGACGCCCTGATTGCCGCCCTGCCGGCCGGCGTCGAGCCCACGGACGGCAATCCGCCCGAAACCGCGCTTGTCCCGCAGGCCGAGGACGGCGATCTCAAGCTTTACCTGCGCCATGTCGAGGGCGGGGAAACGATCCGCTCGCTGGCCCGCGAGACGGGCTGCCATGCCTCGACCATCCTGCGTCGCATCCGCCGGTTCGAGGCGCGGCGCGACGACCCGCTGGTCGATCGCGCGGTCGAGCGGGCGGCAGAAAAGGGCAGGGGCAGCGGGGCAAGCCCGGCCGATCCGGGGCAGGCGGGCAGCAGGCAGATCACCCGCATCCTGCGCCGCCTGGCCGAGCCGGGGGCGCAGATGGTGGTGGCCGACGGCATGGAAAAGGCCATCGTCGTGCGCGACGACATCCGCACCGCCATCCTGGACCGCGAATTGGCCGAGCATATGGCGATGCGGGCCTGGGTGCATCTGCTGGGGCAGGGCAGGATCAACCGCTATGCCATCTCGGCCCAAGGGCGCGAGGCGCTGCGGGCGATGCTGGCCGCCCGGCGCGGCGGCGCCCTGCCGCGGGTCGAGGATTTCGTCCTTGCCGCCCCGGTCATGCCTCCGGTGCAGGGCTGCGCCGAGGATGCTGGCGCCTTCAGCCATGCCGACCGGCACCGGCAATGGGACGAGCGCGAGATCACCGACCCCGAGGACGGCCGCCGCCGCCGCGCCCGCGTCAATATCGCCGAAAGCCCGCTGCTGATGCTGGCGCGGCGGCGCGAGCCGGACGGGCGGCCCTTCCTGGCCGCCGAACTGGTTGCGGCCGGCGAACGGCTGCGCGAGGATTTCGAGCTGGCGCAGATGGGGCCGCGCGTCACGCAGAACTGGGACCGCTTCCTGACGGCCGGCGTCGATGTCTCGCGCGTCTTGGCCGGCCATGGCGGCGGCTCGGAAGGGGCGCGCAACCGCGTCGCCGCCGCGCTGCGCGAGCTTGGCCCCGGCATGGGCGACCTGTGCCTGCGGGTCTGCTGCTTCCTGGAAGGCATCGAGATGACCGAGCGGCGGCTGGGCTGGTCGGCGCGCTCGGGCAAGATCGTGCTGCGCCTGGGCCTGATGCGGCTGGAACGCCACTATCGCGAAACCTACGGCTCGGGCGCGCCGCTGATCGGGTGACGCCGGGGCAGGCCAAGGGGGAACGGCCATGAAAAAGGGCGCCCGGCGGCGCCCTTTTCGCATCGTCCCTGGCCCTGGCCCTGGATCAGGCCGCGGCCTTGGCCGGATTGGCGCGCAGCCAGTCCAGCACCGCCTCGGGCGCGGTGGCGCCATAGGGATCCTCGGGGCAGTCGTCCATCCGGCCGGGCTCTTCGAACCAGGCCTGGACGCGGCCGTCCTCGACGATGGCGGCATAGCGCCAGCTGCGGGCGCCGAAGCCCAGGTTGTCCTTGCGCACCAGCATGCCGACCTTTTCGGTGAAGGCGCCCGAGCCGTCCGGGATCACCTTGACGTTCTTCAGGTTCTGCACCTTGGCCCATTGGTTCATCACGAAGCTGTCGTTGACCGACATGCAATAGATCGCGTCGATGCCCAGATCGGCCATCTCGTCCGCCGCCTTCTCGAAGCCCGGCAGCTGATAGGTCGAGCAGGTGGGCGTGAAGGCGCCGGGCAGCGAGAACAGCACCACGCGCTTGCCCTTGAAGTAATCCGCGGTGGTCATCGCCTGCCAGCGATAGGGATTGTCCCCGCCCACGGATTCGTCGCGCACGCGGGTCTGGAAGGTCACTTCGGGAAGCAGATCGCCTTGTTTCATCATTCGTCCTTTCATCATCCGCTCCTCCCTTGGCCGATGCCGCGCCGCAGCATCGAGGGGCATAGATGCACCCTGCATTGGCGTTGATCAAGACCCGAAAAACCCGTAAGTTCGGCTGACTCCCAGCAAAGGATGCCGATATGGCGGACATGCCCCCGGTTCTGCGCCACCCCGAGAAAGCCCATCGCCCCGACCAGCCCCAGCCCAAGAAGCCGGACTGGATCCGGGTGAAGGCGCCGACCAGCCAGGGCTACAAGGACACCCGCGACATCCTGCGCAACAACCGCCTGTCCACGGTCTGCGAAGAGGCCGGTTGCCCGAACGTCGGCGAATGCTGGAGCCAGGGCCACGCCACCATGATGATCATGGGCGAGATCTGCACCCGCGGCTGTTCCTTCTGCAACGTGATGACCGGCAAGCCGAATGCGCTCGACGTGTTCGAGCCGGGCCGCGTCGCCCATGCCGTGCAGAAGCTGGGGCTGAAGCATGTGGTCATCACCTCGGTCGACCGCGACGACCTGGACGACGGCGGGGCCGAGCATTTCGCCCAGACCATCCGCGCCATCCGCCACCGCTCGCCCGGCTCGACCATCGAGGTGCTGACGCCCGACTTCCTGAAGTCCAAGCCCGGCGCGCTGGAGGCGGTGGTCGAGGCCCGGCCCGACGTGTTCAACCACAACCTGGAAACCGTGCCCGGCCTTTATCCGACGGTCCGGCCCGGCGCGCGCTATTTCCACAGCCTGCGGTTGTTGCAGCGGGTCAAGGAACTGGACCCCAGCATGTTCACCAAGTCCGGCATCATGGTCGGCCTGGGCGAGGATCGCCAGGGCGTCCTGCAGGTCATGGACGACATGCGCGCCGCGGACGTGGATTTCATCACCATCGGGCAATATCTGCAACCGACGCCCAAGCATCACCGGGTGGACCGCTTCGTCACCCCCGAGGAGTTCAAGGGCTACGAGAAAGCCGCCTATGGCAAGGGCTTCCTGATGGTCTCGGCCACGCCGCTGACGCGTTCCTCCTATCATGCCGGCGACGACTTCGCGCAGCTGCGCGAGGCGCGGCTGGCAAAGCTTGGCCAGGCCTAAGTCGGGGCTTGCAAAACGCTGCGTTGCGCCTTAGGCGGAGCGCAGAGACGGCCGGACGCCGGGCGGCGGATGTCCATGTTCCGAATGCCCGCCGGGGGGGGGAAGCATCGCCCCTTGCGCAAGGCAATGCCGTTTCGCCGGGCCAGGCCGGCCTGGACAAGGGCGCCACGGGGGTGTGGCGGAATGGTAGACGCGCCTGACTCAAAATCAGGTTTCGCAAGAAGTGTCGGTTCGAGTCCGACCACCCCTACCAGCGCCCTTTTCGGCCTTCGCTTCCGTCCCGTATCGGTCGGACTGTGCCGCATCCTCACCACCCCATGCCCCTGCGGCATATCCTTTGGTCGCATTAAGGCTTCGCCTGACGGAGCTGCTGGCCGGCCTGTATCCTGCCCCCGTGACCGGCTTTCGGCCCCGACGGACCTCGCACGTTCGGCCATCCATGCGCAGATTTCCGCAGACAGGTTCCCGGCTCCCCGTGAAGCTGGGTTCGCGCGCCGTCGCATGGCCGGAGACTTGGCCGCCGGCCGCCGCCACGCGCAAAGTGAGGCCAAGGCGGTCAAGGCGCTGAGGATACGGCTTGCGCTGCTGCTGGCAGGATAGTCCTTTGGCTGCGGCGGGACGATCTGACGCTGGATGCGCGGGAAGCGGGCTCCGGGTTGCTCGTGGATGCGAGCGAGATGCTGTCCGGGGCCAGCGATGACCACCCTCGCGGCCTCAACTGCTACCTGCCGCCTTGGCCGCCGAAGCGGGCGGGATGGTCCCGAATGCGCCTCTGATCTGGCGCATCAATCCGGGGCGAGTTCGAGGCTCTCTGGCCGCCAAGCGTCCGGCGAAACCCAGCGGGATCTTTTTTCGGGTATGGGGACGAGCATGGAGTAACGCACAACGGAACTCGCCTAAGCGGCTGATAGTCAACCAGAATGTGCGAGTGAATTGGTGGAGCCAAGGGGAGTCGAACCCCTGACCTCTTGAATGCCATTCAAGCGCTCTACCAACTGAGCTATGGCCCCACCGGAGGTCTCGGGCGGCGTCTCCGTCGCCCGTGTGAGGCGTCGTATAGGAGGGGGCGTCGGCGGGTGCAAGCGGAAAAATACAGCCTCGGGGAAAAATTCTCGCGTTGCCGGCCAAGCCCCGAAATCAAGGCGGTTTTCCCGGAAAATCTGCGCGCTGCAGCCGCGCGCGGGCAGGGCGTAGGACCTTGCCCGGCTGCTGCCTGGCCAAGGCCGCTCGCAGGATCGCCCTCCGGCTGCCGCGGCATGGGCGGGCGTTGGCCTCCTCCAGATGGGGCGGCTTCGCGTGTCGGACAAAGGGGACTGCCAAGGCCGCCTGTCTCAGCCCCGGCCGTGCGGTTCCTGCCAGTCGATCAGCGGGTTGATCGGGATGATGCGATGCGGGTTTATCGTGGCGTGGCTGTAGTGATAGTGGCGCACGATATGGTCGAAATGCACCGTCTCGGCCACGCCCGGCCATTGGTAAAGCTCGCGCGTCCAGCCCCAGAGGTTCGGATATTCGCGCAGCCAGCGCCGGTTACATTTGAAATGCGTGTGATAGACCAGGTCGAAGCGCAGCGCGGTGGTGAAAAGCCGCCAATCGGCCTCGGTGATCCGCTCGCCGCAGAGATAGCGGTTGCCGGCCAGATGGCCCTCGAGCCAGTCCAGCGTCTCGAACAGCGGGCCGGCAGCCTCGTCATAGGCCGCCTGCGAGGTGGCGAATCCGGCCTTGTAGACGCCGTTGTTGACCCGGTCGTAGATGCGCTCGTTCAGCGCGTCGATCCGGTCCAGCAGCCCGGGCGGACAGTAATCGTCGCGATTGCCGGTCAGCCCGTCGAAGGCCGAATTGAACATGCGGATGATCTCGGCGCTTTCGTTGCTGACGATGGTCTCCTGCGCCTTGTCCCACAGCACCGGCACCGTCACCCGGCCCGAGGCCCTGGGGTCCACCCTGAGGTAGAGGTCGCGCAGATAGGGCAGGCCGTGCAGCCGGTCCCCGGTCGCGCCGGGGAAATCGGTGGCAAAGGTCCAGCCCTCGGACAGCATGTCGGGATGGACGGCCGAGACGCCGATATGCGCGGCAAGCCCCTTGAGCGCGCGAAAGATCAGCGTGCGATGCGCCCAGGGGCAGGCATAGGAGACATAGAGGTGATAGCGCCCGCTTTCGGCGGCAAAGCCGCCCATGCCGCTGGGTCCGGGACTGCCGTCCGCGGTGATCCAGTTGCGATAGGCCGTCACGCTGCGCTGGAAGCGCCCGCCGCTGCTTTCGGTGTCATACCATTCGTCATGCCAGGTGCCGTCGATCAACTGGCCCATGCTGCCCCCTCGCGCGTTTCCGTCCGGCCCCCAGCATAGCCGAGCGGGCAGGGCGGGCAACCGCCCGGTTCAGTCGCGCAGCTGCGCCCGCGCCCAGCCGGCGATCGAGGCGGCGTCCATGGCGCCCGATTGCCGCGCCACCTCGCGCCCGCCCCGATAGAGCAGCAGCGTCGGGATGCCGCGGATGCCCAGGGTGGCGGCGACCTGCGGCTCGGCCTCGGAGTTCAGCTTGACGAGCCGCATCTCGGGCTCCAGCATGCCGGCGGCGCGGGCGAACTCGGGCGCCATCATCCGGCAGGGGCCGCACCAGGGCGCCCAGACATCGACCAGCACCGGGATCGAGTTGCGGTCGATCTGGCGCCGGAACATCGCCCCGTCCACATCGGCGGGATGGGCAGAGAACAGCGCCGCGCGGCATTTGCCGCAGCGTGCCTCGCGCGCGTCGCGCCCGGGCGGCAGGCGGTTGGTCGCGCCGCAGGCGGTGCAGACGATCTGGCGGTCGGCGTCGGACATGGTCAACCTCGGGGTTCCGGGGGCTGTCCCAGATATATTCGCAGGCGCGTATATAAACAAGGCCCGGCCCCTGCCGGACCCTATCCGCCCCGCAAAAGCCGCGCCGCGTCGCCGTAACAGGCCAGCCCGGTTTCCCGCGCCGGGCTGGCATCCGGCCCCAGGTCGCGCCGCAGCTGGCAGATGGCCTCGTGCTGGCTCAGGAACACCTGGCCGGACAGGTGGCGCAGGAAATCGCTGCGCCGCAGCCGGTCCATGACCGGCCCCTTGACCTCGGACAGGTTCAGGCTGATCCCGCCCTCGGCCAGGCGGCGGTTGATTTCCTCCAGGCTTTCCAGGGCGCTGGCGTCGATGTCGTTGACGGCAGGGCACATCAGCACGACATGGCGCAGGCGCGGCCGGTCGGCGACCAGCGCGGCGATGCGGTCCTCGAGAAAGCGGGAATTGGCGAAATACAGGCTTTCGTCGACGCGCAGCGACAGGATCTCGGGCCAGACCAGCACGCGGTGGCGGTCGACGTTGCGGAAATGCTCGGTCCCCGGCACCTGGCCCACGACGGCGGAATGTGGCCGCGAGCTGCGGTAAAGCTGCATGACCAGCGACAGCAGCACCCCGGCGCTGATCCCCGGCTCGACCCCGACCAGCAGCGTGACCAGGATGGTCGCCGCCATGGCCAGGAAATCGCGCGGCGAATAGTCCAGCACCCGGCGGATGGCGCGGAAATCGACCAGCGACAGCACCGCCAGGATGATGGTCGCCGCCAGCACCGCCTGCGGCAGGTCCGCCAGCAGCGGCGTCAGGAACAGCGCCGCCAGCGCGATGCCGATGGCGGTGAATACCCCCGCCGCCGGGGTCTGCGCGCCGGCGTCGTAATTCACCACCGAGCGTGCAAAGCCGCCCGTGACCGGATAGCCGCCGCCCAGCCCGGCGGCGATATTGGCCGCGCCCAGGCCGATCAGCTCCTGGTCCGGGGCGATCCGCTCGCGCCGCCGTGCCGCCAGCGTCTGCCCGACCGAGACCGATTCGACGAAGCCCACGACCGAGATCAGCAGCGCCGCCGGCGCCAGCGCCGCCAGCAATTCAAGCGACGGGATGGGCAGCGACAGCCCCGGCAGGCCCTGCGGGATGGCGCCGACCAGCGCCACGCCGCGCCCGCCCAGGTCCAGCGCCTTGGCCAGGGCGATGGCGGCGGCGATGGCCAGGATCGGCGCCGCGCGGGCCAGCATGTCGGCCAGCCAGCCGGGCAGGCCGGCCCGCACCAGCCCATGCCGGCCCCAGCGCCGCGCCGCGTAAAGGAAGGCCAGCGACCCGGCGCCGATGGCCAGCGTCCAGGGATTCGTCCGGGGCAGGCCGGCGAAAAGCGCGGGCAGGATCTCGGGCAGGGTCGAGCCGCCGCCGCCCACGCCCAGCAGGTGCCGGATCTGCCCGGCCGCGATCAGGATGCCCGAGGCGGTGATGAAGCCCGACATCACCGGGTGGCTGAGGAAATTCGCCAGGAACCCCAGCCGGAAGATGCCCGCCGCCACCAGCATCGCGCCCGAAAGCAGCGCCAGCGCGACGGCGGCGGTCAGCGCATCGGCCAGCCCCGCCTGCATCACCGGCCCGATGGCCGAGGCGGTCATCAGCGAGACCACCGCCACCGGCCCGACCGCCAGCACCCGCGAGGTGCCGAAGACCGCATAGGCGACCAGCGGCAGGATCGAGGCGTAAAGCCCCACCTCAGGCGGCAGGTTGGCCAGCATGGCATAGGCCAGGCTCTGCGGGATCAGCATGATGGTGACGATCACCGCGGCCAGCAGGTCGGCGCTCAGCACCGCCCCGCCATAGCCGCGCGCCCATTGCAGCATGGGCAGGCGGTGGATCAGATGCATCTGCGGCGAAGCCCCTGCCCGATTTTGACCATTGCGATTCC
>NZ_VCBQ01000077.1:0-23424 GCF_006386455.1 Paracoccus sp. FO-3
GACGGGCCGAACTACCCGAATATGTGACAAGGCGAGCTATCGGTTTTTCCTTTGGCCGGGACAGAAGCACACGATGAACGAAATTCTAGCGCCTGTTAGATGATCGGGCGATAGTCGCCGGCAGGAGAACCGGCCGCCAGGGAGGACGCTGCAAGATGACCACGATGATCCAGAAATTCGCCGACCTGGCGTCCGGCACCCGGATCGAGGATCTGCCGGCCGAGGCCATCGGGGAAACGGCGCGCATCCTGCTCGATTCCATCGGCGTCGCCGTCGCCGGCATCGGCGAGCTGAAGGGCCGCGCCGGGATCGCCTACGGCAAGCTGATCGGCGGCGGCCAGGGCGATGCGACGATCATGGGCACCGGCGACAAGGTCTCGGCCTTCGGCGCCGCCTTCGCCAATGGCGAGCTGATCAACACGCTGGACATGGACGCGATCATGCCGCCCGGCCATGTCACCCCCTATGTGCTGCCCGGCATCATGGCGCTTGGCGAAACCATGGCCAGGGACGGCAAGGCGGTCGCTCTGGCCATCGCCGTCGGCCACGAGATCTCCTGCCGCATCGGCATGGGCATGGACTACCTGCGCGACACCAGGGACGGCAAGGTCGACCCGCCGCCGGTCTTCGGCTATGCCGAGACCATCTTCGGCGCCGCGGCCGCCATCTCGATGCTGCGCGGCCATTCGGCCGAGGTGACGGCGAACGGGCTGGGGATCGCGGGCTCGGTCTCTCCGGTCAATGCGCAGACGGCCTGGTTCCAGCACGCGCCCAGCTCGACCATCAAATACCTGCATGCCGGCGTCCTGACGCAATCGGCCTTTACCGCCGCCTATGCCGCCGAGCTGGGCCATCGCGGCGACATCCAGATCCTCGACGACGAGGAATTCGGCTATCGCCGCTTCATCGGCACGCGGCGCTGGTTTGCCGACCGGATGGTGGCGGACCTGGGCCGGGAATGGCGGTTCGTGGACCTGTCGGCCTTCAAGCCCTATCCGCATTGCCGCATCCTGCACGCGCTGATCGACGAGATGCAGGATCTGCTGGACCGGCACCAGATCGCCGTCGAGGAGATCGAGGGCATCAAGGTCTATGTCGAGGGCATGGTCGAGCAGCCGGTCTGGCTGAACCGCGAGATCCTGCTGCCGCATGACGCGCAGTTTTCCATCGCCCATGGCATCGCCGTCGGCGCCCATCGCGTGCCGCCGGGCCGGGCCTGGATGGACCCGGAGCTGGTCTTCGGCGACTCGGTCATGGGGCTGATGGACAAGGTGACGCATGAGGTGCATCCCGATTACGTCAAGCTCTTGACCGGCAATGCCGCGAGCCGCCCCGCCAAGCTGGAGATCCGGGCGCGCGGCCGGACCTATGCCGGCGAGCGGCGCTATCCCAAGGGCACGAAATCGCCCGACCCGGCCAGCCACATGACCAATGACGAGCTGATCGCCAAGTTCCTGAGCAACGTGGACGGCATCCTGCCGCGCGGCAATGCCGAGGCCATCGTGGAACTGGTCATGGACCTGCCCCGGCTGGACGACCTTGGCCGGGTCATGCGGCTGACCGCGCCCGACGCGCAGGGCCCGGCCCCTCGCAACTGAACCACAGCCGGCGCCCGGATCGCCGCGAACCCGGAGGAAATCAAGATGACAGCCCCAGAAGCCTGGACTCCGCAGCAGAAGCATCTCGACAGCGCCCATGTGCTGAAGCTGGCCGAAAGGCTGGGCGTCCGGGATTACGATGCGCTGCTGGCCCTGTCCGTCGAAAAGCCCGAGGCCTACTGGCAGGCGGCCGCGGATTTCCTGGGCATCGAATGGGACAGGGCGCCCGAGGGCTATGTGGACCTCTCGCGCGGCAAGGAGTTCCCGCAATGGTGGCCGGGGGCGCGGCTGAACTGGGTCAATACCGTGCTGGCCCATGCCGGGACCGCGCCCGACCGCATCGCCGTCATCGACGAGGCCGAGGACGGGACGGTGCGCCGGATCACCTTTGCCGAACTGGCCGTCATGGTGCGCCGCTTTGCCCATGGCCTGCGCCGGCTGGGCATCGGGCGCGGCGACCGGGTCGGGCTGCTGCTGGACAACGGCATCGAGGCGACGGTTTCCGCGCTGGCCATCCCCTATATCGGCGCGATCATGGTGCCGCTGTTCTCCGGTTTCGGGCATGAGGCGGTGATCTCGCGGCTGGAACCCAGCGCGGCCAGGGCGGTGATCGCCACCACCGGCTTTGCGCGCCGGGGCAGATATGTCGACATGCAGGCGGTGATGCAGGAGGCGCGCAAGCACCTGCCCTCGGTCGAGACGATCATCTGGAAGGACGCGCCTGGCGTGGCGATTCCCCTAGGCGACCTGACCTGGAACCAGGTGGCGGAAGCCGACGACGACCACCGCCCCGCCGAAAGCATGGGGCCGATGGACCCGTTCATGGTGATCTATACCTCGGGCACCACCGGCAAGCCCAAGGGGCCGGTGCATACCCATGGCGGCTTTCCGCTGCGCATCGCGCATGACTCGGCGGTGCATTTCAACGTCGGGCCGGGCGACGTGTTCTGCTGGCCGGCCGACATGGGCTGGATCGCCGGCACGCTGGTGCTGTCCACGGCGCTTCTGCGCGGGGCGACGCTGGTGCTTTACGCCGGCGCGCCGGACTTTCCCGACTGGTCGCGCATGGGCAAGCTGATCGAGGATCACAAGATCACCCATTACGGCTCGGCCCCCACGCTGATCCGCGGCTTTGCCGCCAACGAGGCGCTGGCGCTGAAGCACGACCGCTCCAGCCTGCAACTGCTGATCACCGCGGGCGAGGTCATCGACGCCGAACATTTCGCCTGGTACCAGAACCGCTTCGGGGCGAACGGCAGCCCGGTCATCAACTATACCGGCGGCACCGAGGTTTCGGGCGCGCTGCTGTCCTCGGTGCAGGTCAAGCCCATCGCGGCGGGCGGCTTCAACACCGCGTCGCCGGGCATCGACGTGACCGTGACCGACCCGCAGGGCAACCCTGTCCTGGGCGAGGTCGGCGAGGTGGTGATCCGCGCCCCCTTCATCGGCATGACGGCCAGCTTCTGGCAGGACGACGCGCGCTATATCGACAGCTACTGGTCCACGATCCCCGGATCATGGGTGCATGGCGACCTGGCGGTGAAATCGCCCGACGGCAGCTTCGTGGTCATGGGCCGCTCGGACGACACGCTGAAGGTCGCGGGCAAGCGCCTGGGCCCGGCCGAGGTCGAGGAGGTCGTGCTGGAGATGGAGGAGATCAGCGAGGCGGCGGCGGTCGGCGTCAGCGACCCGGTCAAGGGCCAGAAGCTGGTGGTCTTCGTCCTGCCGATGCCGGGCTTTGCCGGGGATCGCGACGACCTGGCCAAGCGCGTGGCGAATGCGGTGGGCGACCGGCTTGGCAAACCCTTCAAGCCGGGCAAGGTTCACCTGGTGACGCAACTGCCCAAGACGCGCTCGGGCAAGATCATGCGCCGGCTGATCCGGCAGGCCTATGCGGGGGAAAAGCTGGGCGACCTGTCCTCGCTCGACAACCCGGCGGCGCTGGACGAGATCGCGGCACTTGGCAAGTGAGGAAATGATGGACGCCTATTCGCATTACACCGCCTTTCGCGCCGACATGCCGCATCCCGGCGTGCTGCGGCTGACGCTGAACCGGCCCGACAGCCTGAACACGCTGGACAAGGCCGGCCACCAGGAGATCGCCGATGTCTGGAAGCAGATCCACAAGGACGATGCCGTCCGCTCGGTCCTGCTTTGCGCCGAGGGGCGGGCGTTTTCCGCCGGCGGCGACTTCAGCCTGGTGCAGGAGTTGATCGACGATTTCGGCGCCCGCGTGCGCATGTGGCACGAGGCGCGGGAGCTGGTCCACAATATCCTGGATTGCGAAAAGCCCATCGTCTCGGCCATCCAGGGCCCGGCGGTGGGCGCCGGGCTGGTGGCGGCGCTGCTGGCCGACATTTCCATCGCCTCGAAAAAGGCCAAGATCGTCGACGGCCACACCCGGCTGGGCGTGGCGGCGGGCGATCATGCCGCGATCATCTGGCCGCTGCTTTGCGGCATCGCCAAGGCGAAATACTACCTGATGCTGTGCGAGCCGATGACGGGCGAAGAGGCCGAGCGCATCGGCCTCGTCTCGCTGGCCGTCGAGCCCGAGGAACTGGCCGAGCGGGCGATGAATGCCGCGATCCGGCTGGCCGAGGGCGCGCCGACCGCAATCCGCTGGACCAAGCATTCGCTCAACAACTGGATGCGCGCCGCCGGCCCCGCCTTCGACGCCTCGCTGGCGCTGGAACTGCTGGGCTTCGGCGGGCCGGAGGCCAGGGAAGGGCTGGCCTCGCATCTGGAAAAACGCATGCCGGATTTCGGCAACAAGTGAGGAAGCCATGACCCTGCCCCCGCTGGAAGAAGCCGTCGCCCGCCTTGTCACCGACCTGCGCCACGATGCGCTGCCGCCCGAGGCGCTGGAAGGCGCGCGCCGGCTGATGCAGGACCAGCTGGCCCTGCAGGTCGGCAGCGCCAGCCTGCCATGGAGCCAGGCGCTGCTGGCGCTGGCCAAGCGCAGCCACGTGCCCGGCAAGGCCCGCGTCGCCGCCTCGGGCGAGCGGATGAGCGCGGGCGACGCCGCCTTCGTCAATGGCAGCTATGGCCACGGCTTCGAATATGACGACGCGCATCGCGCCAGCTCCAGCCATCCCGGCAGCTGCGTGGTCCCCGCCGCGCTGGCGGTGGGCGAGGAAATCGGCGCGACCATGGCGCAGGTGATCGAGGGCATCGTCGCCGGCTACGAGGTCTATACCCGCATCGGCAACCTTGCCGCGCCGCAGCTGCTGGAACGGGGCTGGCACCCGCATGCGATCCTGTCGAATTTCGGCGCCGCCGCCGTGGTCGCCCGGATGCGCGGATTCGACCTGGAGCGCACCGCCCATGCGCTGTCAATCGCGCTGTCGCATGCCTCGGGGACGACGGAATACACCTCCTCGGGCGGGTCGATCAAGCGCGTCCATGCCGGCATCGGCACCCGCAACGGCATCCGCGCCGCGGAAATGGCCGAGGCCGGGCTGACCGGGCCGACCACCTTCCTGTCGGGCGCCAAGGGGTTCTTCCGCACCTTCGTGCAAAAGGACATCCCCGCCGACCAGGCCGCCCTCTTCGGCAAGGACCAGGGCTTCGAGATCGCGAAAGTCTGGATCAAGCCCTATTGCTGCTGCGGCATCAACCACGCCTATATCGACGGCGCCCGCCAGCTGGCCAACCGCGCCGACCGGATCGAGGCGATCGAGCTGGGCATCCAGACCGGCGGCAACATCATCGTCGGCAACGCCAACGCCAATGCCTATGCGCCCAAGACCATCGAGCATCTGCAATACTCCCTGCCCTTCCAGTTCGCCCTGTCGCTTCTGGGCCAGGGCAACGGCTACGAGACGCATTCCGCCTATATGCAGGGCGCGCTGGACCTTTCCGAAGGCAGCGAGGTCGCCCGGATGGCGCAGCGGGTGAAGATCACCGTCAAGCCGGAACTCGACCGCGCCCATCCCGGCAAATGGGTCGGCGACATCACCGCGCGCATGGCCGACGGGGCCGAGGAAAGGCTGTTCATCCTCGACCCGCTGGGCACGACGGAAAACCCGGTCTCGCAGGCCGACCTGGATGCCAAGTTCGACGACCTGACCCGCTTGGCCCTGGGTGCCGAGCAGTCGGCGCGGCTGCTGGCGACGATCAAGGCCGGCGATCCGGCGCTGCCGGCGGCCAAGCTGGTCGCGCTGCTGATCCGCTGAACGGAGGCTGCGATGTTCCCCGTCGACCTGACCACCGGCTGGCAACCTGTCCCCGAAACCGCGGGCATCGCAGTGAAACCGCTCAGCGGCGCGCTGGACGAGGCCGCAGGCCAGGGCTTTCGCACCCGCTATGTCCGCATCCTGCCCGGCGGCGAAACCTTCGCCGCCTTCACCCACCCCTATTGGGAGGAAGCGCTGCTGGTCGAGGGCGAGGTGACGCAAAAGGAAACCGGCGTGACGCTGAAGGCGCCCGCCTATGTCATCCGCCCGCCGGGCACGCCGCACGGGCCGATCCGCTCGGCCACCGGCTGCCTGATGATCGAGACGCAATATTTCGCAGAACGCGCCCTGGGACTGGCGGATTACCTCGACCCCAAGGCGCCGGAGGGCCTGGCATGAGACAGATCGAAGACATCCCCGCGGGCGAGGAAAGCGATGCCGATGTGCTGCGACGCCTGATGCGGGCGCGATACAGCTGCCGCGCCTTTCGCCCCGATCCGGTGCCCGAGGAAACCATCCGGCGCATCGTCGATACCGCCCGCTGGGCGGCCTCGTGGTCGAACGTGCAGCCTTGGGACGAGCTGATCGTCACCCGGCCCGAGACGACGGCGCGGCTTTCCGCGGCGCTGCTGGCCGAGGCCGAGGCGCATCCCGAGATCGCCTCGGACATCCCCTATCCCGAAAGCTATCCCGCGCCGAACATGGCCCGCCGCCGCGAGGTCGGCTTCGGGCTTTACGCCGCGCTCGGCATCGCGCGCGAGGATCGCGCCGCCCGCCACGCGCATCACCTGAAGAATTTCCGCTTCTTCGGCGCGCCGCATGTGGCGCTGCTTTCGGTGCCCCGCGCGCTTGGCCCCTATGGCGTGCTGGACATCGGCGCCTTCGTCTCGTCCTTCCTGCTTGCCGCGCAGGCCGAAGGGGTGGCGACCGTGGCGCAGGCGGCGCTGGCCCAGCACGCGCGGGTGATCCGCGCGGTCGTCGACCTGCCCGAGGACCGCGATTTCGTCTGCGGCATCTCGTTCGGATACGCGCTGCCCGAAGATGCGGCGAACCGCTTCCGCTCGACCCGGATCGAGCCCGAGGCGCTGTTCCGCTTCGCCTGAGCGGTCGCGGATGGCCTGCCCCGCCACGGGGAAAGGGCAGGTTCACCACCCGCGCAGATATAGGCTTTGCCTATATATACCAACAGGTTTTGCCTTGTTTGATTCTATGGAATTTCCCCGCTCTCCATGAGAACACATGGGAAAAGCCCGGCCTGGCGGTTGCTCTCCGTCCCGCCGGCGCCAACGGAAACAACCTGCTTGCCGACCAGCGACCCAACGGAAAATCTTATGGCTGACATTCATACCCTGCCGCTTCGCAGCCTGCTGTTCTGCCCCGGCTCGAACGCCGACCGGATGGGCAAGGCGATGGCTTCGGGCGCGGATGCGGTGATCCTGGACCTCGAGGATTCGGTCGATCCCGCGGCCAAGGCCGAGGCGCGGGCGCTGGTGGCCGAGGCGCTGGCGGCGCCGCGCGCTCTGCCGGTCGCGGTGCGGGTGAACGCGGCCGACACCGCCTGGCACCTGGCCGATCTGGCCATGGCGGTGCGCGGCGGCGCCGATGCGATCATGCTGCCCAAATGCGGCGGCCGGCCGGATCTGGCGCAGCTTTCCGACCGCATCGACGCGCTGGAGGCCGGTTTCGACCGCCCCGCCGGCCGCATCACCATCCTGCCGCTGGTCACGGAATCGGCGCTGGCGCTGCTCGACATGGATTACCGCGCGGCGACGCCGCGGCTGGCCGCGCTGTGCTTTGCGGGCGAGGATCTGGCCTCGGACCTGGGGGTGATGGCGCGGGCGAGCGGGCAGATGAACCCGCTGCTGGCCCATGCCCGCCGGCAGGTCGCCATCGCGGCGGCGGCCGCGGGCGTACGCGCCATCGACACGCCCTTTCCCGATCCGCGCGCGGCCTCGGGGTTGGAGCTGGAGACGCGCGAGGCGCTGGCGCTGGGTTTCGCCGGCAAGCTCTGCATCCATCCGGCGCAGATCGCCACCGTCCACGCCACGCTGCGCCCGGCGCCCGAGCGGGTGGAATGGGGCCGCGCGGTGATCGCGGCGCTGGAAGGCGCCGCGAACGGCGTCGCCGTGGTGGACGGCAAGATGGTGGACATCGCCCATCTGCGGCTGGCGCATCGCTATGTGCAGATGGCCGCGCTTTCGGAGGGCACGGCATGACCGGCATCGACATCGCCCATCTGCAAACCTGGATCGGCCGGACCGAGGAAAGCCGCGACGTGATCGCGCCCGCCCATGTCCGGCGCATGGCGGCGCTGCTGGACCGCCCCGCCCCGGCCAGGGGCGAGGCGCTGCCGCCGCTCTGGCACTGGACGTTCTTCACCCCCGAGGCGCCGCAATCGCAGATCGGCCCGGACGGGCACCCCCGGCGCGGCGGCTTCCTGCCGCCGGTGCCGCTGCCGCGGCGGATGTGGGCGGGGGGCCGGCTGACCTTTCACGCACCGCTTCATGTCGGCGAGGAGGTGAGCCGCACCAGCGAGATCCTGTCCGTGACCGAGAAATCCGGCCGCCAGGGCGCGCTGGTCTTCCTGACGGTCAGGCACAGCCTGGCCACCGGCGCCGGCCTTGCCATCGAGGAGGAACAGGACATCGTCTATCGCGAACCCTCGACCAGCGCCCAGCCGGCGGCGGTGGCGGAGGTCGCGCCCGCCGACTGGCGCGACCCGCTGGACCCCGACCCGGTGCTGCTGTTTCGCTATTCGGCGCTGACCTTCAACGCGCATCGCATCCATTACGACCTGCCCTATGCCACGGGCGAGGAAGGCTATCCCGGCCTGGTGGTCCACGGCCCCCTGACCGCCACCCTGCTGATGGAGGGCTTTGTCCGCCACATCGGCAAGCCACCCCGCAGCTTCAGCTTTCGCGGCCAGGCGCCGCTGTTCGCCGGCGGCCGGATGCAGGTCTGCGGCCGCGTCACGGCCGAGGGCCACGATCTCTGGGCCGAGGGCCCCGGCGGCTATACCGGCATGAGCGCCAGGGTGACGGCATGAGCATCGACCTGGACAAGCTGATGCGGCTGGAGATCCCCGTGGTGCGGCAGGAGCTGACGCCGCGCGACATCGCGCTTTATGCGCTGTCGATCGGCATGGGGCGCGATGCGCTGGACGCGCGGCAGCTGCCTTACGTCGATCCGCTGCAAGGGCCGCAGGTGATGCCGGCCATGGTGCTGGTGATGGCGCATCCCGGCTTCTATCTCGGCCACCCGGATTCGGGCGTCGACCCCAAGGGCGTGCTGCATGCCGACCAAGCCATCGAGATCCTCGGCCCGATCCCAGGCAAGGGCACGGTGGAAAGCCGCACCCGCATCACCGAGGTCATCGACAAGGGCGCGGGCAAGCCGGCGCTGATCCTGGCCGAGACCGAGCTTTCCGACGGCGAGGGCCGCCGCTTCGCCCGGCTGAACCGCACCACCTTCATCCGTGGCGGCGGCGGCTTCGGCGGGCCCTCTGAGCCGCGAAACCCCGTGCCGCGCCTGCCCGAGCCCCAGACCGCGCCGGATCATGTCGTCGACCTGGAAACCGCCGACGCGCAGGCGCTGATCTATCGGCTGAACGGCGACCTGAACCCGCTGCACAGCGACCCAGAACTGGCCCGCAAGCTGGGGTTCGAGCGGCCGATCCTGCATGGGCTTTGCACCATGGGCGTGGTCTGCCACGCGCTGCTGCGGGCGCTTGGCGGCTATCGCGCCGAGACCATGCGCGCGGTGCGGCTGCGCTTTGCCAAGCCGGTCTATCCGGGCGAGACGATCCGCAGCGAGATCTGGGCCGACGGCCGCTTCCGCGCCCTGGTCCCCGCCCGCGACGCCGTGGTGATCGACGGCGGCCTTGCCCGCTTCGATCCCGCCCCCGAACCATGAACCCGGAGCCGAACATGATCCCCGAGGACGTTCTTTCGTCGATGGAAATGATCCGCGACAGCGCGCGCGGCATCACCGGCCAGGACCTGACCCGCATCCGCAAGCTGCGCTACAGTTCTCCCGGCTTCGACCGCGCGGTCTGGTCGGAAATCTGCGCCCTCGGCTGGCCCACCCTGCGCCTGCCCGAGGACAGGGGCGGCGTCGGCCTGGGCCTGCTGCCCTATGCCGCGCTGGCCGAAGAGACCGGCCGCGCCCTGCTGCCCGAGCCGCTGATCCCGGCGGTGCTGGCCTCGGCCCTGCTCGACGGCGCGGCGTTGGAGGCGCATCTGGACGGCGCACGGCTGGTGATCCCGGCCTGGACCGAGGCGCGCGGCACGCTGGAGCCCGCGGGCGATCCCGCGATCCGCGACGGCAAGGTCACGGCGAGCCGGATCCATGTGCCGATGGCGGCGGGGGCGGATGCCTTCCTGGTCGTCGGCGCCACGCAATCGGCGCTGGTCGCCGCCGATGCGCCCGGCGTGACCGTCACCACCGACGAGACGCAGGACGGCGGCCATGTCGCCGCCATCCGCCTCGAGGATGCGCCCTGCGCCGTGATCGCCGCCGACCCCCGCCCGGCGCTGGCCGAGGCGGCGCTGGCGACCGCCGCCTATCTGCTGGGGCTGATGGAGGGCGCGCTGGACATGACCGTGGCCTATCTCAAGCAGCGGGTGCAGTTCGGCAAGACCATCGGCCAGTTCCAGATCCTGCAGCACATGGCCGTGGACGCCCGGCTGGAGATCGAGGTCAGCCGCGCCAGCATCGAGCAGGCGGCGCTGCAATGGGACCGCGAAGGGCCGACGCCCGCCACCCAGGCGGCGATCTCGCGCGCCAAGGCGCGGGCCTCGGCCTCGGCGATGAAGGTGACGCGCGACTGCATCCAGCTGCATGGCGGCATCGGCTTTACCGACGAACACGACATCGGCCTGTATCTGCGCAAGGCCATGGTCGAGGCGGCGCGCTTTGGCGGGCCGTCCCAGCACCGCGCCCGCTTCGCCCGTCTGAAACCCGTCACGCAGGAGGCATGAGCCATGGCCCATGATGCGTTCAAGCTGGACGACTACAACGCACTCCCGGACGAGGATTTCCGCGCCCTGGTCCGCCGCTTCCTGGCCCAGAACCACCCGCCCCATCTGCGCCACCCGGCCAAGCGGCTGCATTGGGACGATGCCGAGCCCTGGTACATGATCCTGTCCGCCGCCGGCTGGCTGGCGCCGAACTGGCCGCGCGACCATGGCGGCATGGGGCTGAACCCCGGCAAGCAGCTGATCTATGTCGAGGAATTCGAGAAATTCGGCGCCGCCCGCACCCCCGACCACGGCATGATGCTGCTGGGGCCCCTGCTGATCAACTACGGCTCGGAAGAGCAGAAGGCGCATTTCCTGCCCAGGATCCTGTCGGGCGAGCATATCTGGTGCCAGGGCTATTCCGAACCCAACGCCGGCTCTGACCTGGCCAACCTGCGCACCGAGGCGGTGCTGGACGGCGACGAATGGGTGGTGAACGGGCAGAAGATCTGGACCACGCTGGCCGGCGATGCCGACTGGATCTTTTGCCTGGTCAGGACCGACAAGACCGGCAAGAAGCAGGAGGGCATCAGCTTCCTGCTGATCCCGCTGGACACGCCCGGCATCACCATCCGGCCGATCATCAACCTGGAGCTGGACGACGAATTCTCGGAAGTGTTCTTCGACAACGTCCGCGTGCCCAAGGGCAATATCGTGGGCGAGGTCAACCAGGGCTGGACCATGGCCAAGAACCTGCTGGGCTTCGAGCGGATCTTCCTGGGCGGCCCGCGGCAGTCGGCCAGCGCGCTGGCCAAGCTGCGCCGGCTGGGCCAGCATTACGGCCTTCTGGACGATCCGGCCTTCGTCGACCGCTACGCCGGCTTCCAGATGGAGCTGGAGGACCACCAGGCCATCTTCAGCCGCGTCGCCGACAAGCTGCGCCGGGGCGAGAGGCTGGGGCCCGAGGTCAGCTTCCTCAAGCTGAACCAGACGGCGCTTTACCAGCGCATCACCGAATACGGGCTGGAACTGATGGCCGAGGATGGCGGGCTGCTGGCGCCGCTCATGGGGTCGAACGACCTGGCCATGCCGACGCAGTTCCTGAACGCCCGCGCGGCCACGATCTATGGCGGCACGACCCAGGTGCAGAAGAACATCCTGGCCAAGGCCGTGCTCGACCTGCCCTGACACGAAAGGACAACGGAAATGACCCAGATACTGGACGGCAAGGTTGCGCTGGTCACAGGCGCCGGCGGCGGCATCGGCCGCGCCATCGTCATCGCCATGGCCCGCGCCGGCGCCTCGGTGGTGATCAACGACATCGGCGTGTCGCTGTCGGGCGAAGGCGGCTCGGCCAGCCCGGCCGAAGAGGTCAAGGCAGAGATCGAGGCCTTCGGCGGCAAGGCCGTCATCAACACCGACAGCGTCTCGGAATGGGACGCGGCGCAGCGCATGGTGGCGCAGGCCAGGGACAGTTTCGGCCGGCTCGACATCGTGGTGAACAACGCCGGCATCCTGCGCGACGCCATGTTCCACAAGATGACGCCCGAGCAATGGCTGGCGGTGATCGGCGTGCATCTGAACGGCAGCTTCTTCGTCAGCCGCGCCGCGGCCGAGATCTTTCGCGAACAGGAAAGCGGCAGCTTCATCCACATGGTCTCGACCTCCGGCCTGATCGGCAACCTGGGCCAGGCGAACTATTCCGCCGCCAAGCTGGGCATGGTCGGGCTGTCGAAGACCATCGCGCTGGACATGAAGCGCTACAACGTGCGCTCGAACTGCATCGCGCCCTTCGCCTGGGGCCGGATGACCAGCAATATCCCGACCGAGACCCCGGACCAGATCGCGCGGGTCGAGAACCTCAAGAAGATGACGCCGGAAAAGAACGCGCCGCTCGCGGTGTTCCTGGGCTCGGATGATGCCGGGGACGTGACCGGGCAGATCTTCTCGGTGCGCCGGAACGAGATCTTCCTGCTCAGCCAGAACCGCCCGATCCGCTCGGTCCACCGCGACGGGGACTGGACGGCCGAGACCGTCCGCGACCACGCCATCCCCGCCCTGCGTTCCTCGTTCTACCCGCTGGAGCGCAGCCAGGACGTCTTTACCTGGGATCCCTGCTAGGGCCCTGCCGGGACGGGCCGCGGCCCGTCCGCCGAAACCCCGACCACCAAGGAGAAACCCCATGCGCCGCGCCGCCATCGTCAGCCCGCTTCGCACCGCCGTCGGCGGTTTCGGAGGCGCGCTGCGCCCCGTTCCCGTCGAGGTTCTGGGCGGCACCGTCACCAAGGCGGTGCTGGAAAAGACCGGCCTCGATCCCGCGCTGATCGAGGACGTGGTCTTTGCCCAGTCCTATGCCAATTCGGAAACCCCTTGCGTCGGGCGCTGGATCGCGCTGGACGCCGGCCTGCCGATCGAGGTGCCGGGCCTTCAGACCGACCGGCGCTGCGGCGGCGGCTTGCAGGCGCTGGTGACGGCGGCGATGATGGTGCAGACTGGCGCCTGCGACGTGGTGCTGGCCGGCGGCGTCGAGTCGATGTCGAACATCGAGTTCTACACGACCGACATGCGCTGGGGCCGGCGCTCGGGCACGACGCAGTTCTACGACCGGCTGGACCGGGGCCGCGAACGCTCGCAGCCCGTGCATCGCTTCGGCTATATCTCGGGCATGATCGAGACGGCCGAGAACCTGGCCCGCGACTACGGCATCACCCGAGAAGAGGCCGACGCCTTTGCCGCCGAAAGCCACCGCCGCGCCGCCGCCGCCTGGGCGGACGGGCGCTTTGCCCAGGAGGTCGTGCCGGTCGCGGTGCCGCAGCGCAAGGGCGATCCGCTGGTCTTCGACCGCGACGAGGGCATCCGGCCGGACACCACCCCGCAATCGCTGGCCAGGCTGCGGGTGATCCAGAAGGACGGCACCGTCACCGCCGGCAATGCCGCGCAGCAGAACGATGCCGCCGCCGCCTGCCTGGTCGTGGCCGAGGACAAGCTGGAGGAACTGGGCCTGACCCCCATCGCCTTTCTCAACGGCTGGTCGGCCGTGGGCTGCGACCCGTCGCGCATGGGCATCGGCCCGGTGCCGGCAACCGCCAAGGTGCTGCAAAAGACCGGGCTGAAGATGTCCGACATGGGCCTGGTCGAGATCAACGAAGCCTTCGCCGCGCAAGTCCTGGCCTGCCTGAAGGACATGGACTGGGACGAGCGCGACAAGCTGAACGTGAACGGCTCGGGCATCTCGCTGGGCCATCCCATCGGCGCGACCGGGGTGCGGATCATGACCACGCTGGTCCATGAAATGGCCCGCCGCGGCACCCGCTATGGGCTGGAGACCATGTGCATCGGCGGCGGCCAGGGCATGGCGGCCGTGTTCGAACGCGCCTGATCGAAGGGCAGGAAATGAAAAGGGGCGAGGCTCGCAGCCTCGCCCCTTTCGCATGGCCCTGTCCCTCGCGGTCAGTCCAGGTTGATGTAGGTGGCTTTCGGGTAAAGGAAGCTCTCGACATGCTCGCGGGCGCCCTTCCAGCCATAGCCGCTCATCTTGGTGCCGCCAAAGCCGATGGCCGGGTCCAGCACGCCGTAGCAATTGACCCAGACCGTGCCGGCGCGGATGCCCTGAGCGACCTTGTGCGCCGTGCCCAGGTTCTGCGTCCAGACCCCGCCGGCAAGCCCGTAGGGCGTGTCGTTGGCCAGCCGCAAGGCCTCGTCCATGTCGTCGAAGGGAATGACCGAGGCCACGGGGCCGAAGATCTCTTCGCGCGCGATGGTCATGTCGTTGCGGACATTGGCAAAGACCGTCGGCTCGACATAGAAGCCCGCCGCCAGCTCGCCGCCCGGACGACGGCCGCCGGCGACCAGCTCGGCCTCGCTGCCGCCGATGCCGATGTAATGCTGCACCCGCTCGAGCTGGCGTTGCGAGACCAGCGGCCCCACCTGCGTCTGCGGATCGCAACCGTCGCCGACGCGGATCGTCGCGGTGAACTCCTTCAGCCGCGCCACGAATTCGTCATGAACCCTGCGCTGCACGAAGATCCGCGTGCCGGCCACGCAGACCTGCCCGGTATTGGTGAACACGCCCATCGCCGCGCCCGGCACCGCCTTGTCCAGGTCGGCATCGGCAAAGACGATGTCGGGCGACTTGCCGCCCAGCTCCATCTGCAGCCGCTTGAGATTGCCGGCCGAGGCGCGGGTGATCGCCTGCGCGGTGCCGACCGAGCCGGTGAAGGCCAGCCGGTCGACGCCCATATGCTCGGCCAGGGCCTGCCCGGCCTCGTGACCATAGCCGGTGACGACGTTGATGACGCCCTCGGGCACGCCGGCCTCGAGCATCAGCTCGGACACGCGCAGCACGGAAAGCGAGGCGTCCTCGGCCGGCTTCAGCACCGCCGTGCAGCCGGTGGCCAGCGCCGGGCCAAAGATCCACCACAGCCCGATCAGCGGCCCGTTCCAGGGGATGATGCCGCCGACGACCCCCACCGGCATCATCTGCTTCAGCGTCAGGAAATGCCCCGGCAGCGAGTTCCTGGGCGCAGCCACCGTGCCGGCATCGCATTGCGAGGCATAGAATTGCAGCACCTGCGAGGTCCATTCCCGCAGGTTGCGGGTCCGCGACAGCGGCGCGCCCATGTCCAGCGTCTCGATCAGCGCCAGTTCCTCGAAATGATCAAGGACCAGGTCATGCACCTTGAGCAGCAGCTTGCGGCGCTGGTGCGGGGTCCAACGGCTCCAGTCACCCTCGAAGGCGCGGCGGGCGGCGGCGACGGCCAGGTCGACGTCGCGCGCGTCGCCGCGGGCGATCCGGCAGATCTCCTGCCCGGTCGCGGGGTTGATGGCGGCGATCTGCTCTCCGCCCGCCGGATCGACCCAGCGGCCGCCGATCAGCAGCTTCTTGGCACCCTGCACAAAGGCCGGCCGTTCGGGCCGGTCGTGGTTTTGGCTTGTCATCTTGATCCCTCCATCGCCAAAGGATCGGCCAGCACGGCACGGCTGTCGATGCCCGGCGCCGAGCCATTCCCGCAGCCTGCAACCTCCATAGGGAAAACCTTTGTGGTTTCGTGCTGATGCAGACGCAGGCCCGCGCTAGATGCATAGTCGTATGGCAGCGCTGCCGGCGACAGCGCCGGGCTTTCCCAGGGCGGCCGCGACCGCCAAGGCACCGCCGATCCACCGAAACAACCCCCGCGACGAGAGCAAGGTGACAGCACAGACCCCCGAACAGGACGGCAAGGCAAGGCACGGCGACGGCCTGCTGCTGGTCGATACCATCCTGATCTCGGGGCTGAACAACGCGACCCTGGCCTCGGCCCGGCTGGTGCTGCCGATGATCGCGCTGGGGCTGCATGTCGGCACCGCCCAGGTGGGCATCATGGCGGCGCTGTTCACGCTGGTGCCGATGATCTTCAGCGTCGGCTTCGGCCGCTGGGTGGACCGGACGGGGACGCTGGTGCCGATACTCAGCGCATCGGGGCTGATCCTGCTGGCCAGCCTGCTTTTCGAGGTCTTTCCGGCCGCCCCCGTGCTTTACGCGGTGGCCGGGCTGATCGGGGCGGGCGCGGTCTTCAGCCATGTCGCCGCCGCCCGCGCCGTGGGCGAGATCGGCGCCATCGCCGACCGGCCGCGCAACCTGGGCTATCTGGTCGTCGCCTATTCCGTCTTCCAGTTCCTCGGCCCCATGGTCGCCGGGCTGGCCTATCAGTTCTGGGGCGCGGCCGCCGCGCTGTTCAGCATCGGCGCCTCGGCGCTGCTGGCGGCGCTGCTGGTCTTTGTCCTGCCCCACAACTTCGACCGCAGCCCCAGCGCCGGCCGCACGGACCGGCCCGGCCCCACGACCGAGCTGCTGCGCATTCCCGCCCTGCGGCAATGGCTGATCATCAGCGCCGTGTTCAGCTCGGCCCAGACCATCTATCCCTTCATCATCTCGCTGCACGCGCTGGAGGTCGGGCTGTCGCCGGCGGCGGCGGGGCTGATGCTGGGCGCCTTTGCCATCGGCACCGCGATTTCGCGCCTCAGCGTCGGCATGATCACCCGCCGCTTCAGCGGCAATGCCATCTCGCGGCTGGCGCTGATCGGGGGTGCCCTGGGCTATGCGCTGCTGCCGCTGGCACGGGACTTCGCCGCGCTTTCCGTGCTGAGCCTGGTGCTGGGCGTCATCATCGGCATCGGCGTGCCCATCGCGCTGGCGCTGATCTATGGCGCCGCCCCCGAACGCCGGGTGAACGAGGCCATCGGCCTGTGCATGGCCATCACCAATTTCCTGCAAACCGCCACACCGTTGCTGCTGGGCTTTCTGGCCTCGGGGCTGGGATCGGGCGCGATGACCTGGGCGCTTGCGCTTGGCATGGCGGCATCCTCGGCCCTGACGCTGGCCCGGCGCTGAAAGGAGAAACCCGTGACCCAGACCCGCCAGCCCGCGCTTGCCGGCATCCGCGTCCTCGACCTTGGCCGCTATATCGCCGCACCCTTCTGCGCCCAGCTTCTGTCGAACGAGGGCGCCGAGGTCATCCGCATCGAGCCGCCCGAGGGCGCCACCGACCGCGAGGTCATGCCCATCGGCATCCCCGGTGCCGGCGGGCTTTACATGCAGGTCAACGCCAACAAGAAGTCGCTGACGCTGGACTATGCCAGGCCCGCGGGCCGCGCCGTGCTGGAGCGGCTGGTCGCGACGGCCGATGTCGTGATCGTCAACCTGCCGCAAAAGGCGCTGCTGAAACTGCGGCTGGACCATGCCACGCTGAGCGCGATCAAGCCCGACCTGATCCTGACCACGATCTCGGCCTTCGCGCCCGATGGCGAGGACCGCGACCGCGTGGGCTTCGACGGCACCGGCCAGGCGCTGAGCGGGGCAATGTATCTGACCGGCTTCGGCGACACCCCCACGCGCGAGGCGGTGTCCTATGTCGATTACGCCACCGCCATGGCGGCCGCCTTCGCCACCACCTCGGCCCTGCTGGAGCGGGCGCGGACGGGCAAGGGCCAGCATGTGCAATGCTCGCTGATGGGCACGGCGCTGACCATGATGAACCCGATGCTGATGGAAGAGGCCTCGGGCTATCGCTCGCGCCGCCCGATCGGCAACCGCAGCCCGATCGCCGGGCCTTCCGACCTGTTCCGCGCCCAGGACGGCTGGGTGATGATCCAGGTCATCGGCGACCCGATGTTCGCCCGCTGGGCGCGGATGATGGGGCGCGAAGACCTGCTTTCCGACCCGCGCTTCGCCTCGGATTCGCTGCGGGGCGAGAATGGCGAGGCGCTGAGCGCCATCCAGCAGGAATGGTGCGCCGGCCGCACCGTCGCCGAGTGCCAGGCGGAGCTCACGGCGCATTCCCTGCCCTCCTGCCCCTGCCTGACCCCGGCCGAGACGCTGCGCCTGCCCGGCCTGGCCGATTATACCGACCCGATCCGCGCGGGCGAGGCGCCGGA
Organism: Paracoccus sp. FO-3; assembly: GCF_006386455.1. Taxonomy (NCBI): domain Bacteria; kingdom Pseudomonadati; phylum Pseudomonadota; class Alphaproteobacteria; order Rhodobacterales; family Paracoccaceae; genus Paracoccus; species Paracoccus sp. FO-3. Next base: position 18,145 of record NZ_VCBQ01000077.1, read on the forward strand.
GCTGCCGCTGGTCACGCGCGCGATCCTGACCGAGGCCGGCCGCGCGCCGCGCAGCCTCGCACCCGCCCTTGGGGCCGATACACAGGCGCTGCTGGAGGGGCTGGGGCTGGGCGCCGCGGAAATCGACGCCCTACGCGCCGAAGGCATCGCCTGAAATCAAGCGAGGGAGGAGGAACATGGCAAGGATCAGGATGACGGCGCTGGACGTGGCGCCCCTGTCGCTGGAAAAGGCAAAGATCGCGACATTCCAGCCCGGACATGTCGATCTGGTGACAACGGTAGCCGTGATCGAGCATGAACGCCACGGCATCCTGCTGTGGGACACCGGCATCAACGGCGCGGTGCTGGACCCCGAGGCGGGCTATTGGGCGCCGGGACTGGCCGAGGCTTTCGGCACCCAGGGCATCAGCCGCGACCATATCGTCGACCGCCAGCTAGAACGGCTGGGCATCGGCCGGGGCGACGTGCGCCATGTCGTCTATTCGCACCTGCACCTGGACCACTCGGGCGGCGCGGAATATTTCCCCGATGCCGTCCATGTCGCGCAGCGGGCCGAGCTGAACTATGCCTTCTGCCCCGATCCCTGGACGCGGCCGGTCTATTGCGACAAGGACATCGACCGCCTGCGCCGGGTCGAGCTGCTGCCGCTGGAGGGCGATGCCGACCTTTTCGGCGACGGCTCGGTCAGGCTGCTGCGCACGCCGGGCCACGCGCCGGGGCACCAGAGCCTGCTGCTGGACCTGCCGCACCGGGGCCGCATCCTGCTGGGCGGCGACGTGGCGCATCAGCGCGACCAATACCGGAACCACATCCCGATGCCCTGGGACCATTGCCTGTCCGACACCACCGCCTCGCGCCGCCGCGTCGCCGCCATCGAGCGGGGCGGGGTGCCGCTGTTCCTGTGCCACGAGCAGGCCGATTTCGCGCAGCTGCCGACGCAGGGCACCTTCTGGGACTGACCGGCCCGCCAAGCGCGAACGGAAAAACCCCGGCCCATCGGCCGGGGTTTTCATGTGCGGGGCGGCAGGCCGGGCGCGGTCAGTCCACGCCCAGGGGCTGCGCGTCGTGGAATGCCTGAAGGATGGCGGTGCCGGACAGGCCCTGGCCGTCCATGCGCTGCGCCCAGGCGTCGATGACCGGCGCCAGCTTTTCCTGCCAGCGCGGCTCTTCCTCGGCCGTGACCGTGACCGGGACATAGCCGTGCTGGTCGATCATTTCCTGCCGGACGCGGGCCTCGTCCTGGTCCAGCCATTTGCAGAAGCGCGGCTGCATCTGGGCGGCGGCCTCCTCGAAGGCGGCCTTGGCCTTGTCGGACAGCCCTTCCCATTTCTTCTCGCTGATGGCGAAGATCACCGAGGTCGAGCCGAGGCTCGGCCCTTCCAGCCCGTATTTGAACAGCGTGTCCAGTTCATAGGGCGGGGCCGAGTGATAGGGCCAGAACGCCCCGTCCATGGTGCCGCGCCGCAGCGAATCATTGACCTCGGGCGCCTGGATCTGCACCGGCACCGCGCCAAGCGCACGCGCCGTCTGCTCCATCGCCGCGCCCGAGGCGCGCAGCTTCAGCCCCTTGAGGTCGTCAAGCGTCCTGAGTTCCCTGGAGGTGGTCATGGCCTTGTAGGTGGGCAGAACCGCCACGAACAGCGGGCGCAGGCCCTGGGGCTTGTATTCCGCCTCGTAGAGCGGGCCGCCGGGCTGCGCGATCGCCCAGAGCTTGCCGGTCGCCTCGCAGGCGCTGCCGTATTTGACCGGCAGTTCCGAAACCGAGGTCAGCGGCAGCTTGTCGGGCATGTAGGAGCCGACCAGCACCGCCATATCCGCCAATCCGCTGCCGAGCAGGCCGATATAGTCCTTGCCCAGCTGGCCGGCGGGAAAGTTCTGGAACTGCACCTCGCCGCCCGTCGCCTCGGTGATCATCTCGGTAAAGGGCTGGCCGCCCTCTTTCCAGCCGAAATGCGTCGGCGGGAACATATGGGTGAATTTCAGCGTCACCTGGTCCTGCGCCAGGGCCGGCTGCACCGCCCCCGAGGCAAGGATCGCGGCCGCAAGCGCGGCCTTTCTGGCAAGGTCCAACATCAACTCCTCCGATCTGTTGGTATGGCGGCGGTTTCCCTTCCCGCCGCGCGTTCGGGCTGATTGCCATTTCTAGGGCGAAACCGGCCGCGGATGGCCCGAATCCGTCTTTTGCACAGCAGAATACGATGCCATCCATCGGAAACACCTCTGACCCGCGGGCGGGCTCATTCCTTGCCGGCCTTGTCCGCATGTTCGGGCCACAGGCTGGCCACCAGGTCGCGGTTGCGGCCATAGGCATAGCAGCTGTCGATCTTGACAGGATTGCCGTCCCGGTCCCGCGCATCCAGCAGATGCAGCCGCTCGACCGTCATGGTCTGATAGGCGGCACTGGCCAGCGGCGTCAGGATTTCCTTGAGATGCGTGCAGGTGTCGCAATTGGGCAGGCGCTCGCGGATCGCCCGGTTCCAGCCGCGCCCGATGCTGACCCCGACCATGGCCTGCAGCGTATCGCCGCCGCCGGGACATTGGCGATAGGGATGCGAGGCGATGAAGGTGCCGATTTCGGTGATCACCATGTCCTTGTCGAAAACCACGGTGACGCCCAGGTCATGCACCGGCGCGCCGGCCGGCACCGGCCGGGAATCGCCCGGCGGGGTAAAGTCCACCGGCTTGCGGTCGGTCAGATGCGCCCGCAGCTCGAACCGGCCGTCGCTGCGCCGGTAGCCGCGAAAATCCAGGCGGCGGTGGTGCATCTCTTCGCGGGTGATGCCGTCGTCTTCCGGCAGGTCCGGCATGGGTCTCCTCCTGTGGCTCAGGCCGGCTTTCCGGCCAGCAACCGCTTCAGGGCATCGTCGTCGTCGCCGATCTCGGGCGCGGCATGCAGCGGCGGCGGGCGCCGGCCGTCGAAGGACAGCGGCAGCTGGACGGTCTCGATCTCGTCCTCCTGCGGCTTGGCGATCATGCCAAGCGCGCGGGTCTGCTGGTGGTGGAACAGCTCGGCGGTGGTCTGCACCGGGGCGGTGGCGATGCCGAAGCGGCCCAGGTGGTCGTCCCAATGGGCACGGTTCTGCGTCGCCAGCCGCTCGCCGATCAGGCGGTCGATCTCGTCGCGATGGGCCAGCCGGCCGGCATTGGTGGCGAATTTCGGATCGCTGGCCCATTCCGGCCGGTCCAGCGCCTCGCAAAGCCGGGCGAACAGCCGGTCGTTGGCACAGCTGACGATCTGATAGCCATCCGCCGCCCGATAGGCGCGATGCGGCACGATGAACGCCACGCCCGAGCCGAAGCGGCCGCCCGGCTCGCCATCCGCGGCGTAATTGGCGATGCCCACGGTCATCCAGGCGATGGCGGTTTCCAGAAGCGAGCTGTTCACCGTCGCGCCCTGCCTGGTCCGCGCCCGGCGGAACAGCGCCGCCAGAATGCCGATCACCGCCCACATGCCGGTGCCGAAATCCACGATCGAGACGCCGGCGCGGACCGGGGCCTGCCCCTCCTCGCCGGTCAGGCTCATGATGCCGGCGAAGGCCTGCATCAGCGGGTCATAGCCCGGCAGGCGGTTCATCGGCCCGACATGGCCGAAGGCGCCGACCTCGCAGCAGACCAGATCGGGCTTCAGCGCGCGCAGGCTTTCCGGGTCCAGCCGGTATTGCCCGGCCGAGCCGGGCCGAAGGTTGTGCAGGAACACGTCGGCATGGTCGCGGATCAGCACATGCAGCGTATCGAGCTGCGCCGCATCCTTCAGGTCCAGGCAGATCGAGCGCTTGCCGCGGTTCAGCGAATGATAGGCGGCCCCGCTGCCCTTCCATTGGCTCGGCCCCCAGCTGCGCGAGGAATCGCCGGGGCCGGGACGCTCGATCTTCCAGACCTCGGCGCCAAGCGCCGCCAGCACCTGCCCGCCGAAGGGCGCCGAGGCGCTGTCGCCCAGTTCCACCACCACGATGCCTTTCAGGGGTAGCTCGTCGCTCATTTCCGTCTCCTCCGTCTCGCTCAATCGGCCGTCCGGGCGCCGCCGCTGGCAACGAGGCCGGCGGCCTCATCCTCCGAGAACCCGTATTCGCCGAGCAGTTCCAGGGTGTTTTCGCCCAGCCGCGGGCTGTGGTGGCGCAGCTCGGGCTTGCTCTCGCTCCAGCTTTGCGGCAGGCCGATGGTGCGCAGGCGCCCCTCGCTCGGATGGTCCTGCATTCCGAAAAAGCCCACCGCCTGCATATGCGGATCGCTGAGCAGGGTTTCGGGCGTGTTCATCCTGATGACCGGGATATCGGCCTCGGTCAGCAGCCTTTCCCATTCGTCGCTGGTCCTGGTCTCGAAAACCTTGCCGAGGAAGCGGTAAAGCTCGTCGATATGCTGGGTGCGGCCGTAGATCGTGGCATAGCGCGGATCCTCGGCCATCTCGGGATGGCCCGACAGATGGAAGAAGCGGTGCCAGTGCTTGTCGTTGTAGACGTTGACGCCCAGATAGCCGTCCTTGGTCCTGTAGGGCCGGCGGTCGGGGCTGGTCATGCGCACATAGCCCCAGTCGCCGATGGGCGGATCGAAGGTCAGCCCATACATGTGGTCGCCCATGACGAAATGGCTGAAGGTCTCGAACATCGGCACCTCGACGCATTGGCCGTGCCCGCTGCGCTCGCGATAGTAAAGCGCCGCCGTGACCGCATTGGCCGTGGCCATGCCGACGATGCGGTCCGCGATGGCCGAGGCGACATAGACCGGCTCGCCATTGTTGCGCCGCCCCTGCACCACCGGCATGCCGACGCCGGCCTGGATCAGGTCGTCATAGGCCGGACGGTCGGCATAGGGACCGTCCTGGCCGAAACCGAAGCAGCCGCAATAGACCAGCCGCGGGTTGAGCTTGTGAACCTCGTCGAAGGACAGGCCCAGCCTGGCCAGCGTCCTGGGCCGGAAACTGTGCAGCAGCACGTCCGCCGATTGCAGCATCTTCTTCAGCGCCGCAAGCCCCGCCGGGTTCTTGAGGTCCAGCACGATGCTGCGCTTGTTGCGGTTCAGGTGCAGAAAGATGACGCTCATGCCCGGATTGCGGGCGGGGCCGACGCCGCGGGTGGTGTCGCCGCCGGGCGCCTCGACCTTGCAGATGTCGGCGCCCAGGTCGGCCAGCAGCAGCGAGCCGTAAGGCCCCATGAAATTCGAGGTCAGGTCGATGACCTTCACATCCGCAAGCGGTCCCGGCATCTTCTTCCTCCTCCCATTCCTGCGTCCCCGGCCAACCTGCCGGAAACGCTCATTTTCATTCTGCGCATCGGAAGACGGGCA
>NZ_VCBQ01000078.1:0-22948 GCF_006386455.1 Paracoccus sp. FO-3
GCCGGGTTTTACTCCGCCGTTGACAGCTGGTATTCGCAATCGACTGCCGCACCCGCATGCTCCTTGGGATGAAGCTCACCAACGAGCCGAAGACGACCGCCGCAAGCGAATGCCTGCGCATGGTCCTGGAGGACAAGGGTGAGTTTGCAGATGCCGTAGGCGCGTTGACCCCGTGGTCGCATCGCGGCAAGCCCGAAGGTCTGGTGACGGACAATGGCGTATTCCGGTCCACCGAGTTTACGGACACCTGTGCCAATCTCGGTATCGGCCTCCTGCGGACCGTTGCCGGCGCTCCCGGCATGCGGGGGATGATCGAGCGGCTGTTCCGCACCGCCATCATGAGCCTGTTTTCGCGTCTGTCCGGTCGGGTCTTCTCTAACGTCCTTGAGCGCGGCGATCATCCTTCGGAAGAGCGGGCCTGCCTGACCACCGAACAGCTGGGCTACGCCATCGTGCGTTGGGTCGTCGATATCTACCACAACACGCCGCATGAAGGGCTTGGAGGCCTGACGCCGCTGCAACAGTGGGGCCGTGACATGGAGGACGGCAACTATCCGCTTCACGCCTTGCCAACCCGCGCCACCACCCGGATCGCCTTCGGGGTTCCGATCGTGCGACAGCTGAGCAAGACCGGCATCACCGTCGGCGGCATTCGCTATCACGATGAAGTGCTGGCGCACAGGCACCTGTCCCATGGGGATCACGATGTCGAGGTCCGCTGGGACCATACCGATATCGGCAGGATCGCTGTCTGCGTCGAAAACCGCTGGATCGAAGCGCGCAGCGTTCATCGCAATGGCCTGCTTGGCCAAGCGCTCGATGGCCTCAGCGCTGCGGAATGGGACGCCTCGGTTCGGGCATTGCGTGCAAGTGATCCGAAGCGCCAGGCCTTCGATGAAAGCGTTGTCCATGCCGCGATCAAGGATATTCAGGCGATGAACCACCGCCAGCAGCTGGAATACCAGGTCATCAATCAGGACTGGTCGAAAGAACGCGTCCTCGCGCGCGAGGAGGTGATGATGAGCTTCGAGGTGCGGCCCGATACCCCGCGCACCCATCAGCCCGCTGACAACTATGGACGGACCATTCAGCCTCGTGCGCCCATGAAGGACGTCGGAAGCGAAGCGGCCGCGCTTCCCAAGCCCGATCGCGGCCCGAAATTCGATGGCAAGGCAAAAGGATGACGATGATGAACACCGATACCCAGACCCGTTATATCGCCATTGCCCCCGTCATGGCGCAGCTTCGCGCGCGCCATGTCGTCACCGAACGCGACCGGGAGGTTCAGGCCCAACTTTGCCGCCTTCTGCACGTCGACCAGACCGGGCAGATCACCGCCGAACCTGTCCGCTTCACGGCGGGACTGGAAAGCCGCGGTATCATCCTCATTGAGCCGGCGGGCGGCGGGAAGACCACCGCCATCCGCAATGTCTTGCAGGAATTCCCGGCCTTGGGCACCCATCCTGACACCGGGGCACCCCGTGTCCTCCAGGTGCAGGTCGAAAGCCCCGCGACCCTGCGCAGCATCCTGCGTGCCCTGTTGCGGGAAATGGGCCTGACCAGGGTATCGTCCCGCACCAGCGCCTGGGAACTGCTCGATCTGGTGAAGAACCGGATCGCGGCGACCGGTGCAACAACGATCTGGCTCGATGAGGCGCAGGATTTGTTCCTGTCCCGATCGACCCGGGAAATCGATGATATGCTCAAGATGATCAAGGGCCTGATGAAAGGTCCGAATTCCGTGGTGGTCATCCTGAGCGGCACCGAACGCCTGATCGAGATTGCCGGCTATGACCCCCAGGTCAATCGCCGGTTCACCAAGATCATTCCGGGTGATCTGCAGATCGGGGCAGACAATGGTGGCCTGACCGAGGTGATCTGCGACTACTGCGCAGCGGCGGGGCTGACCTTCGATGGCTCGGGGTCGGTTGTCAGTCGCTTGATCCATGGCAGCCGGCACCGGTTCGGCCGGGCGGTGGAAACCACGATCAATGCCATCGAACGGGCGCTTTTCGAGGGTGATACTGTCCTTGGGCGCCAGCATTTCGCCGAAGCCTGGGGCATGCAGGAGATGTGCGCCTGGGACCGCAACGTCTTCGTTTCGCCGGACTGGCATCGGTTCGAACTGGATGCGCAAGCTGCGGAGTTCGACGCGTCGCGCACGGCACGGCAACGCCGCGCCTTGCGTCAGGGCTGATCCCATGCCGATGTTGCCTCATATCCCGATCATCCCGGGTGAAACCATTCTGTCCTGGGCGGATCGTTCCGCCCAGGTTCAGGCGGGGCATTGTCTGCCGGAGCTGCTGAGGGTCGTCGGCTTCCCTCAGGAGGACGTCGAACCGGTGAAGGACTTGGCGGTGCTTGCCCGTCTCACCGATCTCTTCGGCGGCGAAGCGTCGGCGTTGGAGGCTTCCGCGATCTTCAGGCATGATGGGAATATGCGGCGGTTTCGGCACGAGGTGTTCAAACCGTCCATGCTTTGCCGCCGCGAAACGGTATTCTGCCCGCTTTGTCTGCTGGAGGACGGATTCCGGCACAGCCGTGTTATCTGGCAATTCAACAGCACCATCTGCTGTGATCGCCACGGCATTGCTCTGATCACGACACCGACCGACGTGCATTTCGACGCGCTGGTGCCGTCTGTCTCGTTCCCCGACCCCGCAGCGCTGCGAGCGCTTTGCGATGCGGCCACGCCGATGACACCCGGACCCTTGCAGCGCTATGTCGAGGATCGGTTGGCCGGCTCCACGTGCGAACCGCTGTGGCCGGACGGTTGTCGTCTCGATCAGGTCATGGGCATTTCGAGCTGCCTGGGGAATGCCATGCGGGATCACGCGACCGGCGACCTCGGGGATGCTTGCCGGATCGGCTTCGAAGCGCTGCGGCGGGGCGAGGCGGGCATCCTGAAGGCCCTCGACGATATTCTGTGCCAACGGGGCCAAAAGGCCCGCGTCAACACCCCCGCCCGTGCCTTGGGCAGGCTCTATGACGCGGTAAGGCTGAACGAGGATCTGTCCCCGCTCCGCCCGCTGGTGCGGTCGTTCCTCCTTTACAATGTCCCTCTCGCAGCCGGGGATGAGATCTTCGGGGAGGTGCTGCCTGCGCGGCGTCGACATGACCTGGCCACACTCTCCGCGGTGTCCGGCATGCCCAAGTTGCAGGTGAAAGATGTATTCGCCGGGTTGGGGCTGTTGTCGGCAGATGACGGCCGACCTTTGAATGCGCTTACCTTCGATGCGGTCGAAAGCGAAGCTATCGCGTGCGAGTTGCGGGGATCGGTTCCCGCCAACGCACTCTCCGCCCATCTTGGCTGCGACACGACGACGGCAGCGGCGATCCTCAATGCGGGACTGGTCGAAAGGGTCTTGGGCGACAGGATTATTTTCGATCGCGACGCGGATGCCCTGAAGCGGGTCAGCTTGGACTCAGTCAACGACCTTCTGGCCATTCTCTTCGAAAACGCCACCACCCTTGAGGTTGTCCCCGTGCAGTTCGCCACCCTGAGCGCGGCCGCGCGCCACGCACATTGGCAAATCGACCGGATCATTCGGCTGGTCCTGTCCGGGAGCCTCGACCTCTATGGCCTGGTCGGGCGAACCGATTTCGATGGCCTGCTGATCGATGAACGCCAGTTGCTGCGCATCCTGGAGGCGCCACCGATGACGGCCGCAATCTCGAAGGAAGACGCGGCAAAGGAACTAAGCGTCGAGGTGAAGATCCTCGAGAACATCATGCGCATTCCCGACGAGAGCGGAGCGCCGATCATCCGGCGCGTTGTGCCGCTCATCGGCCCGCTGAAACGTCGCCATCAGGTCGCGAAGCCCGACTTCGAACGGTTCCGGCACGACCATATCTCGATCCGCGAACTGGCCGAAGCTGAAGGCACGACGATCGCGGAAATGCATGCAGCCTTGCAGCAGCGCGGGATCTTGCCGATTCTGTCAGGCATGCCCTTGGCGACTCAAATCTTCCGCCGATCCGACATCTGACCCTTATCCAAGCCTGAAGTCTTGCGAGCCGCCCATCATGGGCGGCTTTTTTTTGTTGCGTATCAGAGGTCACAGGCGAGTTTCGATGGGCGTTATTTGCCCTCGGAATGGAACAGAACCGCCGCCGGATGCGAAAACAGTCATTGATTCCAATGAAGAAATTTTACGGCCATGGCCTCTTATTGGCCGTCATTTCAGTTTTCAGGCAGTTGCAATTCAAGGAGAAGCCCTCTTGGCCTCGCATCTCAGCTTCGATGAACGGGCACGGTCGGCCGGACCCCCGTGGTCAATGTCTCGCTTGGCTATCCAGAGGACATCCGGTGGGGTGTCCATGGAAGCAGACCTACCGTGCACCAGGTTCGCGTCTAGTCGGTTCTTTTCGTCGCATTGGGAAGCACAGGCGCGGTCGTGGTTCTCGCTGGGATCAGTCTCGACGCATCCTGGCGGCTAATATGGCGGCCAGGTGCAGGGCTTCGAGCGGGTTTTCCAGCGTCCGGAGCACATTGTGTAGGCTGACCGACATGTCCTGGGCGGTACCTACGGTCACAACCAGGTCGAGGCCTGTTACAAGCCCTTTGTCGCAAAGACCGGCATCACCATCGCCTCGCTGGACAGCGACGACCCGGCAACCCGACGCCGTCCCCCTGCCTCGTGTTGACGATGCCGGAAGGCCGGATTCCGCCGACCGTCTGCCGATGAATCTTGTGTTGGCGCGGGGGCCTGGGCCTTAATCCCTGCATGACGGAAACGCGGCAGACCTCTCTGTTTCGGCGTCTGAGGCTACGACTGGCCGCCTCGATCGGGGTTGCGGCTGCGGTGCTCGTCGGTCTCTGGCTCCAGGTCGAGGAGGCAAGGGCGCCACGGGATCCGCCCGAGGTCGCGGCCGGCCAGCCGGTCGATCTGGGCCGGGTCGAGATCACGCCGCTGGCCTTGACGCTGGCACCGCCCAGGCGCGAGGGCGAGCCCGAGCAGCTGCTGCTGCGCGCCCGGCTGCTGAACCTGACCGGAGAGAGCCAGGTCGCCGTCTTCGGCTTTCCGCCGCACCCGCCCGCGCTTGCCGCCGGCGGCGTCGCCTGGCCCGAGCCGGAGATCACGCTGGACCGCGATGGCGAGTTGCTGGTGCAGCTGCATCCGCGCGTGGCCGAGCGGGTGACGCTGGCCTGGCAGGTGCCGCCGGACTGGCAGCCCGGCCCGGTCTCGCTGACCTTCCACCGGCAGACCTTCAAGCTCAGGGACAATCTCTATGGCAAGGCGAGTTGGCTGCTGTTCCAGCCTGTCGCCCGCATGTCCATGGTCCCGGAGGGGGCGCCATGATCCGCGCCGGCAGCATCGCCCTCGTGCTGGCCGGGGCCGCGCTGCTGGGCGCGATGATGCAGACCGCGCCCGACTACAACAGCGTCGTGCAGCCGTTCCCCAGTGCCGTCGCGGCGGGCGCGACGGGCGAGGCGCGCAGCTTCCGCGCCCGCTTCACCGGCCTGCGCCTGGCCGATCGCATCGCCTTTCGCCGCTATGGCCGCGACCTGGTCCGCGACAGCGACGGCGTGTTCCTGATCGCCGAAATCGAGGCCGAGGCCATTGGGACCTCGCAGCGCCTCGACGCCGTCTGGCAGGGCGCGAGCGGGCGGCGCTACGCGCTGTCCCGTCGCGCCGAGGACATTCCGCGCGGGCTGGAAAGCCGCTGGTTCCAGCCCGGCCTGGGCAACCACGCCGTTGCGGTCTTCGAGCTGCCCGAGGACGAGGTGGCGGGGGGCGCGCTGGTGTTGACGGGCAGCTTCACCGCGGTTTTCGACAGCGCCCTGCACCTGGCCCCGCCGGCCCTGCCCGAGCGCCAGCCGGTTATCCGGTTCGAGCCATGAGACCTCTCATGAGACATCTGCTGTGGATCCTCCTTGCCGCGGTCCTGCTGCTCGCCAACGTGGTGGTCGGGGGCTGGACCGAGATCACCGACCTGCGCCGCGCCCGCGAATGGCGGGTGGTGCAGGCCGGCGAGGCGGGGGCCGAGCTGCGGGGCGTGCATGTCCGGGTCGATCAGGTCTGGGCGGGAAGCGCGCCCAACCTGTCCGAGCGGGCGCTGGTGCTGGTCCGTCTGGCGCTGCGCGGTCCCGAGGCGGCGCGGCAGGGCTGGGCCGGTTGCGACATCAGCCTGCGCGACGCGGCGGATCAGGTCTGGCTGCCGCTGATCAGCGCCGATTCCGAGGGTGCCGTCCGGGTGCTTTCCCCCGATGGCGAGAGCAAGGGGCGCTGCAACCCCATTCCCTATGACCCGCCGCCGGACGGGCAGGAATTCCTGTCGGACCAGCTTTTCCTGGTGCCCTCCGAATTGCTGAAGGGTGCGCGGCTGCGCGTCTCGGCCTGGGGGACGCGGCCCGAGGCGCTGGAATTCGCGGTCACGCCGGTTCTGCGCGATCTGCAGTAGCTGCCTTTTCCGCTTGGGCGCGCCCGGCCAGCTCCAACCCGGCGGCAAGGATGCAGAACTGCAGGACGCAGACCACCACGCCCTGCTGCGGCTGGCCCGGCGCGCCGAAAAGCAGGCCCAGCGGATATTGCGCCACCTGCCAGACCGACAGGTCCTGCGGCCCGATCAGCTCGGCCAGCCCGACCCAGGCCCAGCGGCCCGCCCAGTCGGCCAGCCGCCACAGCACCAGCACCGAGACGGTCAGTGCGAAGCCCGCCGACCCGGCCAGCAGCACGCCGTTCGCCACCGCATGCCAGCGCTTGACCAGCCCGGCCCAGAAATGCCCGAGGAAGTCGGTCAGCGGCTTTGGCAGCCCCTGCCAGCGGTCCAGCACCTTGCCGGCAGAGCGCCGCGTTTCCTCGGCCATCATGTTCAGGTCGTGGCCATAGACGATGGCGCCGAGGTTGAACCAGATCAGCGGCAGCAGCGCATACCAGAACAGCCGCTCCAGCCAGGGCCACGGCTGGAAGACGGGCGGCCAATCCACCGGGCGGCGCGCGGCATCGACCACCTCGGCCGCGGCCGGGGGAAACAGGTTCTGCCAGAATTCGCCCGGCGAGGGCAGCTGGGCCAGCCATGCGACGAAGCCCTCCTGCCAGCCCGAGATGACGTAAAGGCCCAGCACCGCCCAGCTCGCCTCGCAGGCGACGACCAGCAGCGGCCAGATCCCGGCCTCGCTGCGCTTGTGCATGGCCTTGGCGCCACGCCGGACCGCCCAGATCAGCAGCACGGCCACCACCACCCAGAGCGTGCTCTGCACCTCGAGCGCGGTGGGCGCCCGCTCGGGCGAGACGTCCGAGAAGTCGATGCGCTCCATCGAGGTGGAAAGGAACGCCTTGGAATAGTCGCGCAGCGTGTTCCCGAGCAGGCCCCAGCCGGCATAATAGCCGTAGAACGGGATCAGCACCGCCAGAAGCGCCCCGGCCAGCATGCCGATGCCCGGAGCTTCGGCAGCGCCTTCCCCGGCGGGCGGCGCCTCGCGGCGGCGCCTTGCGCGAAAGCGCAGCACCGGCAGCCCGTCGCGCAGGATGACGAACATGGCGACGAACAGCACCAGCTGCAGCAGGATCACCGGCACCAGCGCGATCAGCCCGGCCAGCCGGTCGGCGAAGCCGATCTCGACCGCCAGCATCATCAGCACGGTGCCCAGCAGCCCGCCCGCCAGCCAGGTGGCGGCCAGCACCGCGCCGTAGTTCCGAAACAGCCGCGCCGCCAGCAGGACATGCTGGCGCAGGATATGCAGGTCCCCGGTCATGGCCGCAGGATTGCAGGATCGCCCGCGCATCGCAAGCCGGGTTCAGGACTGGGCGTCATCGGCGTGGGCGGCCAAGGCCACTCGGCTCCGTCTCCCACATTGATCAGGATCGCGACCAGGATCATTGCAGGCATCCATCACCCAGCCTAAAATAGATGTTCGACCTCTGGCGCGGGGACGAAGCGCCAGTTCCTGCGCGGCCCGGCCATGACGTTGAGGTAGTAGAGCTCGAAGCCGTATGGGGCGCCGCAGGGGTGGTGGCCGCGGGGGACCAGGGTGACGTCGCCGTCGCGCACCGCCATCACCTCGTCGAGGCTGCCGTCGTCGGTATAGACCCGCTGCAACGCCCAGCCGGTGGCCGGGTTCAGGCGGTGGTAATAGGTCTCCTCGAGATAGGTGATACGGGGGAAGTCGTCCTCGTCATGGCGATGGCTTGGGTAGCTCGACCAGTGGCCGGCGGGGGTGAAGACCTCGGTGACCAGCAGGCTGTCGCAATAGTCCTCGGCCTCCATGGCGATGTTGTTGATGAAGCGGGTGTTGGTGCCCTCGCCGCGCTGGGTCAGGGTGATGCCCTCGGGGCCGATGCGGCGCGCCGCGTGCCCGCCTTTCCCCGGCGCCGAGCAAATGGCGATCACGCAATCGGTCTCGGCCTCGGCCGCCCAGTCCTTGCCGTTCGGGACATAGAGGCAATGCGGTGGTGTCCTCTCGAAGACATCCATCCGGTCCCCCAGCACGCCCCAGTCCTGCCCGGCGGCCCGAAACCTGGCCTTGCCCTCGACCATGACCAGGATGACCTCGTTGCCGCCGGTATCCTCGGTCGCGGTCTCGCCGGAACCCAGCCGGTAAAGGCCGAAGCTGACATATTTCCAGCCGGCGGATTGCGGCGTGACGTCGTAGATCTTGCCTTTCGTGGCAGGCGGTCTCAGCAGCAGGTCGCTCATCTGTCTCCCCCGAGTGGGTTGAATGTCACGAAAAAGCGCCAGCCTGCGTAAAGCCCGATGGCGACAAAGATCACGCCGAAGAAGGGCGCGCCCGAGAGGAATTCGAACAGCCCCCAGCCCAGGGCCAGTGCGACCAGCAGCAGCCGGATCCAGAACGGGCGATAGAACATGTCGTCAAGATCGAACATTGTCAGACCTTTGGGTTCAGATCAGGTCAGCGCGCCTTTTCGCGCGCCTCGTCCCAGATCCCGCACAGGTTTTGATAGCGCGCCGCCATCTCCTCGACCGCCGCTGCGTCGTCCATCTCGCCCTTCAGCCATTGCCGCGCGACCTCGCCGAAGATCGTCCGGCCGACGGCGAAGCCCTTGACCAGCGGAAAGCCGGCCGCGACCTGGAAGCTGGCGCGCAGTTCCGCCTCCGGCGCGTCCAGCCCCAGCACCATGATGCCGCGGGTGTGGCGGTCGTGCTCCTCGATCGCGGCGATGGCGTTGGCCCAGGCTGCGCGGGTCTGCATCGGCTCGAGCTTCCACCAGTCGGGATAGACGCCGATGGCGTAGAACTGCCGGATCAGCGTGGCGGTGGTCTGCTCGTCCACCGGCCCGACCTTGGAGGGGATGATCTCCAGCAGGAATTCCAGCCCGTTGCGCCGCGCCGCCGCGAACAGCCGCTTGACCGTGGCCTCCTGCGCGGCGCGGGTTTCCGCGTCATCATCGGGATGGCAGAAGCACAGCACCTTGACCACCTGCTCGCGCGCCCATTCGGACAGGGCACCGCAATCCGGGCCTAGGTCCGGCTCCAGCTGCAGCGGCCGCGAGCCGGGCCATTCGCAGGGCCGCCCGATCCACAGCCCCGTCCCCGAGGCCGCATGCAGCGCCCGCCGCCCGATGCGGTCGTCGCAGAGGATGCCATGGCCCGGGCGCCCGTCGGCGACCTTCAGGGCGGCTTGCAGGCACAGCTCCTTGAACGCGGCGCCTTTTTCCAGCGTGTAGCCCGGCATCTCTTCCAGCTGGACACGATGGTCGAAGGCAAAGACCCGCATGGTCGACCAGTCGCCGCCCATCCGGCCCTGGCGGTTGGTGGCCCAATGGATCTGCTCCAGCTCGGCATCGTTGCGCAGGTCCGGCCGCAGCACCCCGCGCCTGAGGAAGAACTCCAGTTCCGCCAGCGACGGATAGGCCGGCGAGCAGCCGTGGCGCGAGACCGCGAAGGCGCCGCAGGCATTGGCGTATTCCAGCGTGCGCGGCCAATCCTCGCCGTCGAGCCAGCCCTTCATCAGCCCCGAGAAGAAGCCGTCGCCCGCCCCCAGCACGTTGAAGACCTCGATGGGGAAGCCGGGGCCGGCCTGGCCTTCGTCGAGGCTGTCCGGGATCGCGCCCTCGAAGGCCACCGCGCCCGCTGCGCCGCGCTTGCAGACCAGCGTGGCGGTGCTGACGGCGC
The DNA here is from genome assembly GCF_006386455.1 of Paracoccus sp. FO-3. NCBI lineage: Bacteria > Pseudomonadati > Pseudomonadota > Alphaproteobacteria > Rhodobacterales > Paracoccaceae > Paracoccus > Paracoccus sp. FO-3. The sequence goes on from NZ_VCBQ01000078.1 coordinate 10,078, forward strand.
GGACCGCGCGCAGCGCCGCGATGGTGTCGGTGGTGCCGCCGGCGATGTGGAATTCCTCCTCGGTGCCGACGATCAGGTCGAAGAGATGCAGCGTCGATTGCAGCTTCGCCGTCACCGCGGCGCTTTCCACGAAGCGGCTCTCGCCCGCGCCATGCCCGGCGACGCCCCAGAGGTTCGGGCGATAGTCGATGTCGAGCGCCGTCCGCGCGCCGTGCTTCCTTGCCAGCGCCAGCGCCTTCAGCACCGCCGCCTCGGTGCGCGGATGCGATAGATGCGTCCCGGTCGCGACCAGCGCCCGGGCCTCGGCGATGAAGCCTTCGTCGATGTCGGCCTCGCACAAGGCCATGTCGGCGCAGTTCTCGCGGTAAAAGATCAGCGGGAAGCTGTCCTCGTCGCGGATGCCCAAGAGCACCAGCGCCGTCAGCCGCTCGGGATCGGTGGCGACGCCGCGGGTGTCGACGCCTTCGCGCGAAAGCTGCTCGCGGATGAACCGGCCCATGTGCTCGTCGCCGACCCGCGTGATCACCGCCGCGCGCAGCCCCAGCCGCGCCGTCCCGCAGGCGATGTTCGTCGGAGACCCGCCAACATACTTCGCAAACGACCCCATGTCCTCCAAACGGCCACCAACCTGCTGGCCATACAAATCGACCGACGAACGGCCGAGCGTGATGATGTCGAGAGTCTTCATGGTTCCCCCTCCCCTGACCGCTTTGGCGCGATGTGCGGCCCCCAAACAGGGGCCGCTGCCGTCAGACCGCCACGGGCGTCAGCCAGGGCTGGCCCTCGGCCTCATGGCTGTCCACGACCGCCTCGACGAAGGCCACGCCTTTCAGCCCGTCATAGACCAGCGGCAGGTTCTGCCCCAGCAGGTTGGGCTCGCGCCCTTCTTGCCGGGCGCGGATCGCCTCGGCGAAACCGGCATAAAGGTTGGCAAAGGCCTCCAGATAGCCCTCGGGATGGCCGGGGGGCGTGCGGATGCGCAGCTTGGCGTCCTCGGACAGATCATCGGCGCCGCGCTTGATGATCTGCACCCGGCCGTCCAGCGGCGTGAAGACCAACTCGTTCGGCTGCTCCTGGAACCATTGCAGCGAGCCTTTTTCGCCGAACACCCGCAGCCGCACGCCGTTGGAATTGCCGATGGCCACCTGCGAGGACCACAGCAAGCCCCGCGCCCCGCCCTGATAGCGCATCATCACATGGGCGTTGTCGTCCAGCGCCCGGCCGCCGACGAAGGTCGCCAGGTCGGCGGTCAGGCTTTCCAGCGTCAAGCCGGTGACGAAGCCCGCCAGGTGATAGGCATGGGTGCCGATGTCGCCGATGGAGCCGCCGCGGCCGTTCTTTTTGGGATCGGTGCGCCAGGCGGCCTGGGCATTGCCCGACTGCTCGATGGCGGTCGCCATCCATTCCAGCGGATATTCGACCTGCACCGTGCGGATCGCACCCAACTCGCCGCGGGCGACGCGGACGCGGGCCTCGTGGACCATCGGATAGCCGGAATAGGTATAGGTCACGCCGACGAAGCGGCCACTCTCTCGCGCCAGCTTTTCCAGCGCCACGGCATCCTCCAGCGTCGCGGTCAGGGGCTTTTCGCAGATCACGTCGAAGCCCGCCTCGATCAGCGCCTTGGCGATCGGGTAATGGGTGAAGTTCGGCGTGCAGATCGCCACCGCATCGACGCGATCCTCGCGCCCGGCCTCGCCCGCGATCAGTTCCTGATAGGTGCCATAGCTGCGTGCGGGGTCGAGCCCCTGCGAGATCGCGAAGGCGCGGCCACGCTCGGGATCGACGTCAAAGGCCCCGGCCACCAGCTGCCATTGCCCGTCCAGCCGCGAGGCGAGGCGATGGATATTGCCGATATAGGCGCCCTGCCCGCCGCCCACCATTCCAAGACGCAACATGGTCATTCCTCCAGTCCGAGCATGGCCCGGTTGGCGCTGCGATTGGCGCCGGATTTCACGAAATCGTCGAAGGCGCGGTCCGACACCCGGATGATGTGATCCGCGATGAACTGCGCGCCTTCGCGGGCGCCGTCCTCGGGGTTCTTGACGAAGCATTCCCATTCCAGCACCGCCCAGCCGTCGAAGCCATGGGTCGTCAGCTTGGTGAAGATCGCCCCGAAATCGACCTGCCCGTCGCCGGGCGAGCGGAAGCGGCCTGCGCGCCTGCTCCACGGCTGATAGCCGCCATAGGCGCCGGACTTGCCGTCCGGGCGGAACTCGGCATCCTTGACGTGAAAGGTCTTGATGCGCTCGTGGTAGTGGTCGATGAAGGCCAGGTAATCCAGCGCCTGCAACACGAAATGGCTGGGGTCATACATCAGGTTGGCGCGGGGATGGTTCCCGACCTTCTCCAGGAAATATTCCCAGCTATGGCCGTCATGCAGATCCTCGCAGGGGTGGATCTCGTAGCAGACATCCACGCCATGCGCGTCGAAATCATCGAGGATCGGCGCCCAACGCATTGCTAGTTCGTCGAAACCTTCCTCGACCAACCCCTCGGGCCATTGCGGATAGGGGTAAAGGTAGGGCCACAGCAGCGCGCCCGAGAAGGTGACATGCCGGTCGATCCCCAGCCGCTGCGAGGCGCGGGCGGCGAAACGCAGCTGCTCCTCGGCCCAGGCGCGGCGCGCGGTCGGGTTGCCGCGCACATGTTCAGGCGCGAAGCTGTCCATGATGACGTCATGGGCCGGATGCACCGCCACCAGCTGGCCGGTGATATGCGAGGCGAATTCGGTGATCTGGAGCCCGTTATCGGCCAGCATCCCCTTGATCTCGTCGCAATAGGCATCGCTTTCGGCGGCCTTCGCCATGTCGATCAGGCGCGTGTCCCAGGTCGGGATCTGGACGCCCTTGAAGCCCTTGTCGGCCGCCCATGTCGCCAGGCTGGGCAGCGAGTTGTAGGGCGCGTCATCGGCCGCGAACTGGGCCAGGAAGACGCCCGGCCCCTTGATGGTCTGCATCGTCATGCCTCCAGTTTGGCCGCCGGGACCGGCGCGTCCTCATAGCCGCCATGGACGGACTGGTCGAAGGGGATCACCGCCCCGGTCATCATGCCGCTGTCGTCGGACGCCATCCACAGGACGGCGCGCGCGACTTCCTTCGGGGCGAGGATGCGGCCAAAGGGTTTCTGCGCCGCCGCCCGGTCGATGAAATCGGGATCGCCCGTCTCCGACAGCACCAGCGCGCGTTCGTGGTCCGAGTTCATCCAGCCGATGTCCAGCTGGTTGACGTGGATGCGATGGCGCATCAGCGCAAAGCCGGCATGGCGGGTCAGCGTCGCCAAGGCCCCCTTGGAACCCGCATAGGGTGCGAGAAAGGGTTGCCCGACAAGCGCGGACATCGAACCGATATTGACGATCCGACCCTCGATCCCCTCACGGGTCATCACCTTGGCCGCGTCCTGCATCAGGAAGAACGGCGCGCGGGTGTTGACCGCGAACATGCGGTCGAAGAGTTCGGGCGTGGTGTTCAGCAGGTTGCCGCGGTCGGTCAGGCCGGCGGCGTTGACCAGAATGTCCACACGGCCGAAGCGTCGGTCGGCGGCGGGGATGATGGCCTGCACGTCCTCGATCCTGCCCAGGTCGGCGGCGACCATCTCGACCGGAACGCCGGTGGCCGCCGTGATTTCGGTCGCGACCGCCTGCCCTTTCTCGACGCCTCGGCCGACGATCACGATGCCCGCCGCACCCGCTTCGGCAAAGAGCCGCGCTATGGCCGCGCCAAGCCCCTGCGTGCCGCCGGTGACGACGGCGACCTTTCCATCGATGCGGTTCATTTCACCACCTCATAGCCTGCCGCCGCCATCACGCGCAGCAGTTCCTTGTGCCCCTTTTTCGCCATCTCCAGCGGGGGATTGGCGACGGGATCCTGCTCGGCCTCGACCACGAACCAGCCCTCGTAGCCCTTGGCCGCCAATGCCTTGACGATGGCCTCGAAATCCAGCGAGCCATCGCCCGGAACGGTGAAGGCGCCCTTGATGACGGCATCGAGGAAGCTTTCGCGCGTCCGGTCCAGCCCGTCCACGACCGCGCGGCGGATGTCCTTGGTATGGACATGGGTGATGCGGGCATGGTGGTTCTCGATCACCCGCATTACGTCGCCGCCGGCAAAGGCCATGTGGCCCGCATCGAACAGCAGGGGCACCGAGGAATGCTTCATCAGCAGGTCGAGCTCTGCCTCGGTCTCGACCGCAGCCGCCATGTGGTGGTGGTAGGAAATCGGCATCCCCTGCCCCGCGCACCAATCAGCGAAATCGCTGATCTTGCGACCATAGGCGGCCATCTCGGCCTCGGTCAGCTTCGGCTTGGTAGCCAGCGGCGCGGAACGCACACCCTGGATGGAGCGTGCGGTTTCGCCATAGACGATGCAGGGCGCGCCGGCGGCGATGAAGAACGCCATCTGCTGCGCGATGCGGTCCTTTTCCACCTCGATATCGCCGTCCAGCAGCAGGCCCGAGAACCAGCCGCCGCAGACCGAGATGCCGAAACGGTCGAGGATCGGCCCCAGTTCGGCCATGTCCATCGGAAAGCGCCGGCCGGTCTCCATCCCGGTAAAGCCGGCCTCGGACGCCTGCCGCAGGCATTCCTCCAGGCTGACGTCATCGGACAGTTCGGCCAGGTCGTCGTTCCACCACGCGATCGGCGCGATGCCAAGTTTCGCTTTCATTTACACACCCAGGCGCTGCGCTTCGCGGATCTTTTCCTGCGCCGCACGGGCGGCGCGGACGGTTTCGAAATTCGAGATCTCGGGCACGCCGACGTCCCAATCCGCATCCCCCGGCACCCATTTCCAGGCATCCGAGACGATCAAGACCACCGTCACCCCGTCATGGGCCAGCGCATCCTGCATCGCGCCCTCCAGATCGGCCAGGCTTTCGGCCTTGACGGCGCGGGCGCCCATCGCCTCGGCATGTTTCACGAAATCGACATGCAGCGGGTTGTCGCGGTTCTGGATCCGGCAATCCGCCAGCAGGTTGTTGAAGCCCGGCACGCCCTTGGCCTGCTGCAGCCGGTTGATGACCGCGAAGCCGCCGTTGTCGCAGACCACCACGACCATCTTGTGCCCGGTCAGCGCCGCCGAATAGATGTCCGAGTTCATCATCATGTAGGTGCCATCGCCCAGCATGACGATGGGTGTGCCGCCGGTCGCGCCCGGCCCCTCCTGCGCCATGGCGCAGCCCCAGCCGGCCGCGATCTCGTAGCCCATGCAGGAAAAGCCGAATTCGCAGTCGAAGGTGTTCGGGTTCTTGACCCGCCAGCCCTTGGTCACTTCGCCCGGCGTGCCGCCCGCCGCGGCGATCAGCGTGTCGTTCGGCCCGGCGACCTTGTTCAGCACGCCGACAACCTGCGCATAGGACGGCACCAGCTCGTTGGTCGGCGCCTGATGCTCGTCCAGCAGCTTGTTCCATTCGGCGAACAGGGTCTTGGCGCGCTTCATCAGCCCGGCATCGGCCGCGTAATCGCCAAGCGCCGCGTCCAGCTCGCCGATGGTTTCCAGCGCATCGCCGACCACCGCCAGCGACCGATGCTTGACGGCATCGAAGCGCGCCGCGTTGACCGAGATGAACCGCGCATCCTCGGCAAAGGCCGTCCAGGAGCCGGTGGTGAAATCCTGCAGCCGGGTGCCGATGGCCAGGATCACGTCGGCCTCTTTCGCCAGCGCATTGGCCGAGGTCGAGCCGACGATGCCGATGGGCCCGGCATGGACCGGATGGTCATGGGTCAGCGCTCCCTTGCCGGCGATGGTCTCGACCACCGGGATGCCGCGCTTGGCGGCGAAATCCGCCAAGGCGTCCTCGGCCAGCGAATAGCGCACGCCGCCGCCCGAGATGATCAGCGGCTTCCTGGCCGTTTTCAGCAGTTCGGCCGCCGCCGCGACCGCGTCGCGGTCGGGACGCGGGCGCGGGATCGACCAGACGCGCGGTTCAAAGAAAACCTCGGGGTAATCATAGGCCAGTTCCTGCGTGTCCTGCGCCAGCCCGATGAAGGCCGGGCCGCAATCGGCGGGATCCAGCATGGTCGCCACCGCCTGCGGCAGCGACTGGATCAGCTGTTCGGGCAGCGTGATGCGGTCCTAGTAGCGCACGACCGATTTGAAGGCATCGTTCGCGGTGATGGTCGGGTCGCCGAAATGCTCGACCTGCTGCAGCACAGGATCGGGCAGGCGATTCGCGAAGGTGTCGCCGGCGATCAGCAGCACCGGCAGCCGGTTCGCCATGGCGACACCTGCCGCCGTCACCATGTTTAGCGCCCCCGGCCCGATCGAGGTCGCGGCGACCATCACCTGGCGGCGACGCTTGGCCTTGGCGAAGCCGATGGCGGCCAGCGCCATGGACTGTTCGTTCTGGCCGCGCCAGGTCGGCAGCTGGTCCTGGACCTGCTCCAGCGCCTCGGAAAGGCAGGTCACGTTGCCATGGCCGAAGATGCCGAAGACGCCCGCGAACAGCGGGACACGCGCGCCCTCGATCTCGGTGAACTGGTTGCAAAGGTAACGAACAAGGGCCTGGGCCATGGTCAGGCGCACGGTCTTGCGTGGCATCTCGCCTCCTCCTGCGGATGGTGTTTTCTGGACGATACGGAATGATGATTGACAATGCAATAGTTCTGCAATGATTATTGCGGGAAGAGTTCGAAAGGCATTTCGGGAGGAACCCATGACAGGAATCGCCGTCCTCGGCACCGGCCGCATCGGCCGCATGCATGCCGAAAACATCGCCACCCATCCGCGCGCCCGGCTGGCAGGCGTCTATGACATCCATGCCCCCGCAGCCGCCGAAGTCGCAGCCCAACTGGGCGTGCCGCAATTCGATTCGGTCGAGGCGGCGCTGGCCTCGGCCGAGGTGGATGCGGTGCTGATCGCCAGTTCAACCGCCACCCATGCCGATCTGATCGAGCAGTCGGTCGCGGCGGGCAAGGCGATCCTGTGCGAAAAGCCCATCGACCTGTCGCTGGGCCGGGTAAATGCCTGCGCAACGAAAATTGCCGGCACCAGCCTGCCGATCATGCTGGGCTTCGTGCGCCGCTTCGACAGTGGCCATGCCGGGGTCCGGCACGCCATCGAATCGGGCCGGATCGGCGAGTTGCACCAGGTCACGATCACCTCGCGCGATCCGGGCATGGCGCCCGACGCCTATATCGCGGCCTCGGGCGGCATCTTCCGCGACATGACCATCCATGATTTCGACATGGCCCGCTTCATCCTGGGCGAGGAAGTGACCGAGGTCAGCGCCACCGGCTCGCGCCTGGTCGACCCGGCCCTGATGCAACGCTGCGACGATTACGACACCGTCACCGTTGTCCTGAAGACCGAATCGGGCAAGCAGGCAATCATCACCAACTCGCGCCGTGCCGTCTATGGCTACGACCAGCGCGTCGAGGCCTTCGGCAGCGCCGGCATGGCGATTTCGGAAAACCGGACGCTGGATCAGGTGCGGCTCTATGGCGCGGAATTCACCGACCGGGCCGCACCGCTGAAGAATTTCTTCATCGACCGTTACGCCGATGCCTTCGCGGCCGAGATCGGCGCCTTCGTCGATGCCATCGAACAAGGCAAGCCGGTGCCGGTCGGGTTCGAGGACGGCAGGCAGGCGCTGCTGCTGGCCGAGGCCGCGATCCGTTCCGCCGCCGAGGGCCGCACGGTCGCAACCAGGGAAATCGCATAAGCCATGTATTCGCAATTCGGACTGTTCATCGACGGTCGCTGGACCCCCGGCACCGTCAGCGGAGAGGTCATGTCTCCGGTCACGGAAAAACCGCTGGGTCGGGTGACCCTTGCCACCGCCGAGGACACGCAGGCGGCACTGGATGCTGCCGCACGCGCCCTGCCCAAGCTGCGCGAGATGGGTGGCTTCGGCCGCGCGGGAGCCCTGCACAAGGCCGCGGACGAGATGATCCGCCGCGCGGATGAGGCCGCGCGGATGATCTCGGCCGAGACCGGCAAGCCCATCGCGCAGGCCGGCCGGGAATGGACCCTTGCCTGCGACCAGTTCCGCTGGTTCGCCGAGGAGGCGCGCCGCATCTATGGCCGCATCGTCGACAGCCGCGTCCCCGGCGGTCGTTTCGAGGTGACGCGCGAGCCGGTGGGCGTCGTCGGGGCCTTTACCGCCTGGAACTTCCCCGCCGCCCTGCCCGCTCGCAAGCTGGCCCCGGCGCTGGCCGCCGGCTGCCCGGTGGTGCTGCGCCCGTCCTCGCAGACGCCGGGCGTGGCGATGGTGATGGTGGATTGCCTGCGTGCGGCGGGACTGCCCGACGGCGCGGTGAACCTTGTCACCGGCTCGACCGCCGATACCTACGCGCCGATCATGGCGGACAGCCGGGTGCGCAAGGTCAGCCTGACCGGCTCGACCCGCGTCGGCCAGCAGATGATCCGAGACGCCGCCGATACGGTGAAGAAGGTCTCGATGGAGCTTGGCGGCAACGCGCCGCTGATCATCCATGACGACGCCGATCTGGAAGCCGCGCTGGACCTGACCGTGCCGACCAAGTTCGCCAATTGCGGGCAGGTCTGCGTGACCCCGGACCGGATCTTCGTCCATGACAGCCTGCACGACGCCTTCGTCGAGGGCTTCGTTTCGCGCACGGCGCAGATCAAGCTGGGCGACGGGCTGGACCCCGAAACCGGCATGGGTCCGCTGATCAATGGCGGACGGCTGGCTGAGATTGAATCCATCGTCGCCGACGCCCTTCGCAACGGCGCGACGCTTGCCCATGGCGGCAAGCGCCCGGCGCATCTGAACAGCGGCTTCTTCTTCGAGCCAACCGTGCTGACCGATGTCGGCGACGACATGAAAGTCTTTGCCGAGGAGAACTTCGGCCCCATCGCCGCCATCACCCGCTTCTCGACCGAGGACGAGGTGATCGCCCGCGCCAACGCGTCGGACATGGGCCTGTCCGCCTACGCCTTCACCCGCTCGCCCGACCGGGCGCGGCGCATGGCGGCGGGGCTGAAGGCCGGCATGGTCGGCATCAACAGCTTTGCGCTGGCCGCATCCGAGGCGCCCTTCGGCGGCACCAACCATTCCGGCATGGGCCGCGAAGGCGGCATCGAGGGAATCGAGGACTACCTCGACACCAAGCTGGCGCAGATCGTGTTCTGAGGGGAGGAAACGCGATGTTCACCAACAAGCTGAAACAACACTGGGCCGAGGGCCGCCCCGCGATCAACGGCTGGCTGTCCATCGGCAACCCGCTGACTGCCGAGATCATGGCGGCGCAGGGCTATGACAGCATCACCATCGACGCCCAGCACGGCGCGCTGGACTACAGTGCCGTGCTGCCCATGCTGCAGGCGATGCGGGCATCCGGCGTGACGCCGATGGTCCGCGTGCCCTGGCGCGAGCCGGGCGCGATCATGAAGGCGCTGGACGCCGGCGCGCAGGGCATCATCTGCCCGATGGTCAACTCGGCCCAGGAGGCGGCGGAATTCGTCAGCTACATGCGCTATCCGCCGCATGGCCAGCGCAGCTTCGGCCCGACCCGCGCCACCTTCGCCTATGGCGGCTATGGCGTGGCGGCGAACGAGCAGGTGCTCGCGCTGGCGATGGTCGAAACGCAGCAGGGCATGGACAACCTGGACGCCATCGCGGCGACCCCCGGTCTCGACGGCATCTATGTCGGCCCCGCGGACCTGACGCTGGGCACCCAGGAAGGCCGCCTGCCCCCCGGCTTCGACCGCGAAGAGCCCGAGATGATCGCGCTGCTTCAACGCATCAAGGACGCCTGCAAGGCGAACGGCATCCGTGCCTGCCTGCATTGCGGCACGCCGGAATATGCCGCGAAAGCCATCGGCTGGGGGTTCGACCTGACCACGGTCGGCGGCGACACCCGCCTGCTGGCCGGCGCGGCCAGCGCCTCGGTCGCGACCTGGCGCGACCTGACCGGCTCCGACCCCGCCTCCGCCCCCGCCTCCGCCACGAAAGGAGCCTATTGATGCCGCATCTTCTTGTTGCCGGAAAGCTGCATCCCGCGGGAGAGGCGCTGCTGCGCGAACTCCCCGCCCGCGGCATCACCGTGGATTATGTCGAGGAAATCTCGGAACCCTCCTACGCGCCGCTGATCCACAAGGCCGATGCGCTTGTGATCCGCACCCAGCCGCTGTCCGCCGCCACCGTGGCGCTGGCCGACAGGCTGAAGGTCGTCTCGCGCCACGGCGTCGGCTACGATGCCGTCGATCTCGCCGCGCTGAACGAACGCGGCATCGCCCTGACCATCGTCGGCGACGTGAATTCGATCTCGGTCGCCGAACATGCAATGATGCAATTGCTGGCCGGGGCCAAGCGCGTGCTGCTGGCCGACCGCGCGGTGCGCGAGCCCGGCCAATGGGGCTGGCGCAACCGGCTGGAACAGCAGGAAATCTCGGGCAAGAACCTGCTGATCATCGGCTATGGCCGCACCGGGCAGCGCCTTGCGCGCATGGCCGCCGGGTTCGAGATGACGGTCCGCGCCCACGACCCCTATCTCTCGCGCAAGGGCTGGCCCGAAGGTCCGGTGGCAGAGATCGCCGACCTGGACGAGGGGCTGGCCTGGGCCGATTGCATCTCGATCCATGTGCCCAGGGCCGACAAGCCGGTGCTGGGGGCAAGGGAGATCGCGCTGATGAAGCCGGGTGTCGTCCTTGCCAATACGGCGCGCGGCGGCGTGGTGGACGAGGCGGCGCTGGCCGAGGCGCTGGCCTCGGGCCAGGTCGGCGCTGCCGGGGTCGATGTCTTCGACGACGAGCCGCCCTGCGGTTCGCCCTTGTTCGGCCAGCCGACCGCGGTGCTGTCGCCCCATATCGCCGGGCTGACCGCCGAATGCGGCGAACGCATGGCCATCGCCTCGATCCAGAACGCGATCGACTATCTGGACGGCACGCTCGACCGCGGCCTCATCGTCAATGCGGCTTTCGCCCATGCTTGAGACGATGCACCGCCGACTTGCGGCTTTCGGAGCCGTCGTCGGGCAGGCGACGGTTCTCCGCTACGGCGGTGCCGCATTCATATCGGACCTGCCACGGCGCCTGGAGCAGGATCTTCCAGCACCGCCGCGCAATGGCCCCCGGCCGCACGGCCATGCCGAAACCCCGTCAATCAGCCGTCTCGTCCGCCATCTGGATGGCGGCTGAGTGCAACGTCATTTCAAACCGGATCCTGTCCATGTCTGACAAACCCGTCCTGCGTATCGGCCTGATCGGCACCGGCTTCATGGGCAAGGCCCATGTCTTCGGCTTTGCGAGCGCGCAGAAGGTCTTCGACCTGCCCTATCGGCCGGAACTGCATACGGTCGCCGACGTCACCGAGGACGCCGCCGCCCGTGCCGCCGCCGATTTCGGCTTTGCCCATGCCACCGCCGACTGGCGCAGCATGGTCGAAAACCCCCAGATCGACGTGATCGACATCACCGCGCCGAATGCGCTGCACAAGGAAATGGCCCTGGCCGCCATTTCCGCCGGCAAGCACGTCTATTGCGAAAAACCGCTGGCGCCGATGGCCTCGGATGCGCGCCAGATGGCGGATGCGGCGGCGGCCAAAGGCGTCAAGACCCAGGTCGGCTTCAACTATCTCTGCAACCCGATGCTGCGGCTTGCGCGCGAGATGATCGCGGCGGGCGAACTGGGCGATATCCGCGGCTATCGCGGGCTGCATGCCGAGGATTACATGGCCGATGCCGACGGCCCCTGGACCTTCCGCCACGATCCGGCGGGTGGCGGCGCGCTGGCCGATATCGGCAGCCATGCGCTGGCCACGGCCGAATTCCTGCTGGGTCCGATCACCCAGGTGATGGGCGATTGCATCACGATCATCGGCCAGCGCCCCGACGGCCAGGGCGGCATGCGTGCCGTGACCGTAGACGATGTCGGCCGCGCCTTCCTGCGCTTCGCGAATGGCGCGCAAGGCTCGGTCGAGGGCAACTGGATCGCCACCGGCCGCAAGATGCAGCATGATTTCGAGGTCTACGGCACCAAGGGCGCGCTGGCCTTCAGCCAGGAACGCTTCAACGAGCTGCATTTCTACTCGACCGCCGACGCACCCGGCCGGCGCGGCTTCCGCCGCATCGAGGCGAGCCCCGACCACCCGCCCTATGGCCGCTTCTGCGTCGCCCCCGGCCATCAGATCGGCTTCAACGACCTGAAGGCCATCGAGATCGAGGGCTATCTGCGCGCCATCGCCGGCGAGATCCCCGAGCCTTTCGGCTTCGCGGCCGGTCTGCGTATCCAGCGGCTGGTCGAGACGATCCAGCGCTCCTCCGCAACGCGGCAGTGGATGGCCGTCACGGCCTGAGAATCCGCTGCCGCCTCCCTCCCGCGGCATCGGCTGGGGCGCTCCTCGCCCCTTCCCCCCAGGTGCCCGGCTGCGCGCCGGGCACCCACCTTTCGAAAGGGCTCCGCATGTTCCGAAAGATTCTTATAGCGAACCGTGGTGAGATAGCGATCCGCGTGATGCGGGCTGCGAACGAGCTGGGCAAGAAGACGGTCGCGGTCTATGCCGAGGAAGACAAGCTGAGCCTGCACCGCTTCAAGGCGGACGAGGCCTACCGCATCGGCGGCGGCCTGGGGCCGGTGGCGGCCTATCTCAGCATCGCCGAGATCATCCGCGTCGCCAGGGAATCCGGCGCCGATGCCATCCATCCGGGCTATGGGCTGCTCAGCGAGAACCCCGATTTCGTCGATGCCTGCACCGCGGCGGGGATCGCCTTCATCGGGCCTTCCTCGGACACCATGCGCGCGCTCGGCGACAAGGCCAGCGCCCGGCGCGTGGCCATCGCGGCCGGGGTGCCGGTGATCCCGGCGACCGCGGTGCTGGGCGAGGATTTCGACGCGATCAGGCGCGAGGCGGCCGGGATCGGCTATCCCCTGATGCTGAAAGCCTCCTGGGGCGGCGGCGGGCGCGGCATGCG